>SDZE01000638.1 GCA_004173095.1 Bradyrhizobiaceae bacterium | reverse complement strand
GCGCCCTATGATGCGCTGGTGATGCCGACCTGCGCCATCGCGCCGCCGTCGATCGCCGAGATGGCGGACGACAAGGTGTTCACCAGGAAGAACATGATGGCGCTGCGCAACTGCACGCTGATCAACATGATCGACGGCTGCGCCATCTCGCTGCCGATCTCGCGCAAGGATGAAGCGCCGGTCGGATTGATGCTTGCTGCGGCGGGCGGCAGCGATCGCAGGATCTTCGAACTGGCGGCGGGAATCGAAGAGACGATGCGCGCTTAGCTTTCTTTCTTCACCTCTCCCCCGTGCGAAGCGAAGCTTCGCTAGAGGGGAGAGGTCGCCGCGTCTTCGCGGCGGGTGAGGGGGCTCCCACGGACGCCGTCGCCCGCGGCGCCCCTCACCCTGACCCTCTCCCCGGTGGGGAGAGGGGACATTGCCGCCGGTGCCAGGTTTCAAACGAAGGACCACCTTATGACCACCACTCTCTCCCTCACCCTCGACGCCAAGGGCGCGCAGACCCCGCTCGCCATCACGCTGACCCAGGGCGTCATCGCCGGCTGGACCGGTCGCGATCCCGTCGCGCGCGATCATCACATCAAGGAGCTGCAGGAGCTCGGCATCGCACCGCCGGCCACGACGCCGATCTATTATCGCTGCGCCGCGCGCCGCTTCACCACCGATGCCATGATCGAATGCACCGACGTCAATTCGTCGGGCGAGGTCGAGTTCTGCCTGATCGCCTCGGGCGGCAAGACCTATGTCGGCGTCGGCTCCGACCATACCGACCGTCAGGTCGAGACCTACAACATCACCGTGTCCAAGCAGATGTGCGACAAGCCGATCGCACCGGTGGTGTGGGAGCTGTCCGAGGTGCTGCCGCATTGGGACCAGATCATGCTGCGCTCCTGGGCCACCATCAAGGGCGAGAAGGTGCTGTATCAGGAAGGCCTGCTGAGCGGCATGCTGCCGGTCGCCGACCTCATCAAGAAGGGGTTCAACGCCGACACGCTGCCCGATGGCACCGCGATGTTCGGCGGCACCTTCGCCGCCAAAGGCGGCATCCGCCCGGCCGAACGTTTCGACTACGAGATCGAGGATCCCGTGCTGAAGCGCAAGATCAGCCACGGCTACGATATCAAGAGCCTGCCGGTGGTCGGCTGAATTCTTAGCCTCTCCCCGCGCAAGTTGCGGGGAGGGGCTAGTGAGTCCGGAAATCGGGTGGCTCCGCCCAGCCAGCTCTTCACAATGCAGCCCTGACTGTTGCCGATGATCGGCGCACACCCGGAGCGGCTGCATCATGCCTACTGCAACTCTTGCCAACCGTCCGACGCCGAACAAGCACGTGCGTCTCACCGCCATCGATTGGCAGCGTATCGGCGCGGATCTCGACGCGCAGGGCTGCGCCGTCTTCGATCAGCTTCTCACCGTGGATGAATGTCGCGCGCTCGCGGCGCTCTATCCAGACGACACCTGCTTCCGCAGCCGCATCGTGATGGCGCGCCACGGTTTTGGCCGCGGCGAGTACAAATACTTCAACTATCCGCTGCCCGATCCCATTTCCGGCCTGCGTCCTGCGCTCTATGGCCCGCTCAGCGCCATTGCCAATCGCTGGAACGCGACCATGGGCATCGATGTCCGCTTCCCCGCCGATCACGCCGCGTTCCTGAAACGCTGCCATGATGCCGGCCAGATCCGCCCGACGCCGCTGCTGCTGCAATACGACGCCGGCGACTACAACTGTCTTCATCAGGATCTCTACGGCGAGCATGTGTTCCCGCTGCAGGTGGCCATCCTGCTGTCGCAACCGGGCAAGGATTTCACCGGCGGCGAATTCGTGCTCACCGAACAGCGGCCCCGCATGCAGTCGCGCGCCGAAGTGGTGTCGCTGCAACAGGGCGATGCGGTGGTGTTCGCCGTGCATCACCGACCGGTGCAAGGCACGCGTGGCGGTTATCGCGTCAACCTGCGCCACGGCGTCAGCCGTGTTAAGACAGGCCGGCGCCATACGCTCGGCGTGATCTTCCATGATGCCAAGTGACCGATGACCGATCTGTTCGCCGCTATCCATGATGCCCAGCCCAGGCGCGAAGACCTTGGCGCGGGCGCCGTGCTGCTGCGTGGCTGCGTCGGGCATGACGAACAGGCTTTGCTCGCGGATCTCCGCGTGATCGTGAAGGCAGCACCCTTCCGTCATCTGATCACGCCGGGTGGCCACACCATGTCGGTCGCCATGACCAATTGCGGCCGCGTGGGCTGGGTGTCGGACTCGCGCGGCTATCGCTACGATGCGATCGATCCCGACAGTGGCGTGGCCTGGCCGGCGATGCCCGCTTCGCTGCTCAGTCTGGCGGCGCGCGCCGCGGCACAGTGCGGCTTCGACGGCTTTGCGCCGGATGCCTGCCTGATCAATCGCTACAAGCCCGGCGCCAGACTCACGCTGCATCAGGACAAGGACGAACTCGATCTCGGCGCGCCGATCGTCTCGGTGTCGCTCGGGCTGCCGGCGGTGTTTCAGTTCGGTGGACTATCACGCAGCGATCCGGTCCGACGCTATCGTCTGACCCATGGCGATGTGGTGGTCTGGGGCGGGCCATCGCGGCTGGCCTATCACGGCGTCGCGCCGCTGGCCGATGGCGAGCATCCGATCATGGGCGGCCAGCGGATCAACCTGACCTTTCGCAAGACCCGGTGACAAGACCCGGTTGAACGCTTTCCCTCGCTGCTGCGACCATTCTATGATCGCGCGGGGCGAGGGGAGCATGAGCGAGCAGCAACAAACCGGCGCAGACAGCGCCGCGAGCACAGAGGCGGGCGCCTGGTTCGCCGCGCTTCAACTGGTCTTCACATTGGGCTGGGTCACCTATGTGATCTATCTGCCGAAGCTCGCTGCCGATGCCGGCATCGCGCCGGTGGTGGTCATCTATATCCTGATGCTCGACCAGGCGATCTTCACGGTCACCGATACGCTGATGGGCGTGATGGCCGACAAACTCGCACGCGTGGTCGGGAAGCTCGGCCTGATCGTCGGAATCATCACCGCCGTGTCATGCGCATGCTTCATCGCGCTGCCGTTCGTCGCCAGTGCCGGACCGACTGCGCAACTCGCGCTCATCGTGTTGATCGTGATCTGGTCGGCGACATCGTCTGCGTTGCGGGCGCCCCCGCTGACGCTGCTCGGCAAATATGCGGCGCGACCGTCGCGACCGATGCTCGCGGCGTTGGCGATGCTCGGCTACGGCCTGGCCGGCGCGGTGGCGCCATATATGGCCACATCACTGCGCGGCATCGATCCGCGCCTGCCGTTCGCCATCGCCGGGGTCACGCTGCTGCTGGTCACGCTGGCGCTGTCGCGCGTCGAGCGCGGCCTCGTGCTGATGCGTCCGCGCGAGACACCGGCGCTGCCTGCGCCGGACAAACTGTTGAGCCGCACGCCGCTGCTGTTCATCACCGGGATGGTGATCCTCGCGCTCGGCTTCCAGCTCCACGCCAGTATCAACAGCGTGCCGTTGTTCCGGCGCTTTGCGGCATCGACCGATCTGCAATGGTTGCTGCCGGTGTTCTGGGTCGGCTTCAACATCGCGATGTTTCCCGCCGGTGCCGTGGTCAAGCGCTTCGGGGGGATCGTCGTGCTGGGCGCTGCGGCCTTGATCGGTGCCGCCGCCATCGTCGCTGCGGAACTCGCGCCCAATCTGAATAGTCTGATCGCCGCGCAATTCGTCGCCGGTGCCGCATGGGGCTGCATGATGATGAGCGCCGTCACCGCTGCGATCGCGATCGGCGAGACCGGCGCCGAAGGCAAGGTCGTCGGCCTCGTCTTCTCGGCCCTGGCGCTGGCGACTTTCGTGCGGATGGGGGCGGTCGCGGGCGGCTTGCCGGGAAGTCCCGACTACGCCGCGCTGCTCGGATGGCTGCCGGTGATATGCTGGTCCATTGCCGGCGTGATCTTGCTGATGCTGGCGGCTGCGCGATGGCAGCGCGGACGCGCGGCATCGGCGGTCTGAGAACTGTCCCGCGCGCCGGAATTCGATTTAATCGCTCGATTAAAATCTGCTGGCCAAGCCCGGCGCCCGTGGTTACGCTTTCCTCAATAACAACCAGACCGAGGAAACGACAATGACCCGAACGGGCATACTGGCTGCGGCTCTTTTTGCATGCCTCAATGGCTCCGCATTGGCCGAGCCGATCACCAAACCACTCGCCATCGCTGTTCTGAACGACAAGAGCTCCGTGTTCTCCGATGCCGGCGGCACCGGTGCGGTGGTCGCAGCACAGCTCGCCATCGATGATATCGGCGGCAAGGTGCGCGGCCAGCCGGTGAAACTGCTCGGGCCCGATCATCAGAACAAGACCGATATCGGCATCTCGCTGGCGCGCGACCTGTATGACCAGCAGGGCGTCGATGCGATCTTCGACATCGGCAATTCGGCGATCTCGCTCGGCGTGCAGAATCTCGCCCGCGAACGCGGCAAGGTGCTGGTGCATGTCGGCTCGGCGACTGCCGATGTGTTCGGCAAGCAATGCGCGCCGACCGCGGCGATGTGGCTCTACGACACCTATTCGCTGGCGCAGGGCATCGCCAAGGCCGTGGTGAAGGATGGCGGCGACACCTGGTTCTTCATCACCGCGGACTACGCTTTCGGCATGGCCATGCAGGCCGAAGTGTCGAAGGTCGTCGAAGCCAACGGCGGCAAGGTGCTCGGCTCGGTGAAGCATCCGGTCGGCAGCATGGATTTCTCCTCCTTCCTGCTGCAGGCGCAATCGTCCGGCGCCAAGGTGATCGCGCTCGCGAATGCCTCCGGGGACACCGTGACCAACATCAAGCAGGCGCGCGAATTCCAGATCGGCGAGGGCAAGCAGAAGCTCGCCGTGCTGATCTTCTATCTCACCTCGGTGAAAGCGCTCGGCGCCGAAGCGACCCAGGGCGTGCAATATCTCGAGGGCTATTACTGGGACTATGACGATGCCAGCCGCGATTTCGGCAAGCGGTTCATGGCCAAGCACGGCAAGATGCCGACGCATTCGCAGGCCGGGGTCTACAGCGCCGTGAAGCACTATCTGCGCGCCGCCGAAGCCGCCAATGACAATAACGGGCTCACGGTGATGCGGCAGATGAAGGCGATGCCGGTGGACGATTTCTTCGCACCCGGCGCCAAAGTCCGCGAAGACGGTCGCCTGATGAACGACATGCTGCTCGCCGAGGTGAAGAAGCCATCGGAAGTGAAAGGCGAGTGGGACCTGCTGAAGATCAAAGGCAAGGTCAAAGCCGCCGATATCATGCGGCCCCTCAGCGAGGGCGGCTGCACGCAGCTCGATCCGCCGGTGAAGCCGTAAAGCTGACCTCTCTCCGCCGTCATTGCGAGGAGCCCTTGCGACGAAGCAATCCAGCCTTCCTGCGTTGAAGGAAGAACTGGATTGCCGCGTCGCTTCGCTCCTCGCAATGACATGCGAAGGGTTTAAGGTTTCTTCGGATGAATGAACGCCCACGGGCTGACTTCGGAATCCCGGGGCACGTCGATGGCGATCAGATACGGGCCGCCGTCCGCCAGCGCCTTTTCCAGCGCCGGCTTGAACGCGGCCGGTGAATTCACCCGCGCCGCACCGACGCCGAATGACTCCGCCAGCTTGACGAAATCCGGATTGACCAGATCGGCGGCGGTGACGCGGCCGTCGAACACGGTGAGCTGGTCGCGTCGCACATTGCCATAGGCATGGTTGTCGAACACCAGCACCACCACGCCGATCTTGAACTGCACGGCGGTGGCGAGTTCCTGCACCGCGAACATGAAGCCGCCGTCGCCCGTGATCGCCACCACCGGCCGGTCCGGATGCGCCACCTTGGCGCCCAGCGCGGTCGGGAAGCCGGAGCCGAGCGTACCCTGATAGCCCGACGTGATGAAGGTGCGCGGCTGATAGACGGGGAATCCGAACCACGAGGTGAAGCCGACCTGCGACAGCTCGTCGGTGACGATGGCATTGTCGGGCAGCACGGCGCGCAGCACGTCGAGATAGGCCATCTGCGGCTGGATTGCCTGGATGTCGTGCTGCGCCTTGGCGGACGCGGCGCGGATCGCGTCGCGCCGGCCGCTCGCCTTCGCATAGCCGACCTGGCTCACAGCGGCGATCAGCGCGCGCGTGCCGGCTTCAGCATCGGCGACGATGGGCACGTCCACGATCAGCCGCCTGAACTCGACCGGATCGATATCGATACGCACCGATTTCAGCCCGTCGGGCCGGAACGGCCAGCGGAACGTGGTCGGCAATTCCATCCGGGTGCCGATGCCGATCATCAAATCAGTGTGCGGCCACAGATTATAGGCGGCGGCCATGGTGAGGCCGAGCTCATGCGCATTGGAGACGATGCCGCGGCCGGAGCGGAACGCCACCACCGGCGCATCGATCATCTCGGCCAGTTCGCGGATGGCGTCGCCCGACTCCATCGCACCGGCGCCGACGAAGATCATCGGTGCCTTCGCGGATTCGATCAGCGCCGCGGCGGCTTTGATCTTGTCGGGGTCGGGCAGCGGTGCCGCGATCGGCGCAAGCGTGGTCGCTTCGGCGGTCTCGGCGCGCTGCGTGAACACGTCCCACGGCATTTCCAGCGCGACCGGCCCGCGGCGGCCCGATAGCATGTCCTGAAACGCGCGCGCGACTTTGGCCGGGGCATCGCCGGGATAATCGATGCGGTCGGCCGATTTGACGAAGCTGCGCAGCGTGGCGAGCTGATCCGGCATCTCATGCAGATGGCCGCGGCCTTTGCCGAGATAGTCGGTCGGCACCTGGCCGGTGAGGCACAGCACCGGCTCGTTGCAGCCGAACGCCGTCAGCATCGCCGCGCCGGCATTCAACACGCCGGGGCCGGGCACCACGCTGAACACGCCGGGCTTGCCCGATGCGCGCGCATAGCCGAATGCCATATAGCCGCACGCCTGTTCATGCCGCGCGCCGATTACGTTGAGCCCGGCGCGGTGGAACGCATCGAACAGCCCATAGACCTGCGCGCCGGGCAGGCCGAAAATCGTATCGATCTTGTGCGCGGTCAGCCCGCTGACAATCGCTTCGCCGCCGGTGAGTTGGGTCATGTCAGATCCTTACTATTCTTGCTTGCTTCACCTCTCCCCCCGCGCGAAGCGAAGCTTCGCTAGAGGGGAGAGGTCGCGCGCCCTTGCGCGCGGGCGAGGGGGCCTTGACGCCGGCGCGTGTGGCGCCCCCTCACCCGACGCTGCGCGTCGACCTCTCCCCGGTGGGGAGAGGTAAGGAAAAAGCTCATTCATCCACCACACCATTCCTCAACGTGCCGATCCCTTCCGCCGTCACCTCGATCACATCGCCCGGCACCAGAAACCGCGGCGGATCGAAGCGGGCGCCGGCGCCGGTCGGCGTGCCGGTGACGATGACATCGCCGGGCATCAAGGTCGTGAAGGT
>SDZE01000626.1 GCA_004173095.1 Bradyrhizobiaceae bacterium | reverse complement strand
ACGTAACACAGCATGGAGCAGCCGAACCAGCCGATCATGGCGGCGCCGATGCCCGAGGTGATGTGGTCGTAGCCCGGCGCGATGTCGGTGGTCAGAGGCCCGAGGGTGTAGAACGGCGCTTCGCCGCATTCCTTGAGCTGCTTGTCCATGTTGATCTTGATCTTGTGCAGCGGAACATGGCCGGGGCCTTCGATCATCACCTGGCAGCCCTTGGCCCATGCGATCTTGGTGAGTTCGCCGAGCGTCTCCAGTTCGGCGAACTGCGCGCGGTCGTTGGCATCCGCAATCGAGCCGGGACGCAAACCGTCACCGAGCGAGAACGACACGTCATACTTGCGCATGATGTCGCAGATTTCTTCGAAGTGGGTGTAGAGGAAGCTTTCCTGGTGATGGGCGAGACACCACTTCGCCATGATCGATCCGCCGCGCGACACAATGCCGGTGACGCGCTCGGCGGTGAGGTGGATATAGGCCAGCCGCACGCCGGCATGGATGGTGAAGTAGTCGACGCCCTGTTCGCACTGCTCGATCAGCGTGTCCTTGTAGAGCTCCCAGGTCAGCTTGACCGGGTCGCCGTCGCACTTCTCCAGCGCCTGATAGATCGGAACGGTGCCGATCGGAATCGGCGCATTGCGCAGGATCCATTCGCGGGTGGTGTGGATGTTGCGGCCGGTGGAGAGGTCCATCACGGTGTCGGCGCCCCAGCGGATCGCCCACACCATCTTGTCGACCTCTTCCTCGACCGACGACGTCACCGCGGAGTTGCCGATATTGGCGTTGATCTTGGTGAGGAAGTTGCGGCCGATGATCATCGGCTCGAGTTCGGCGTGATTGATGTTGCAAGGGATGATGGCGCGGCCGCGGGCGATTTCCGAGCGCACGAATTCCGGCGTGACGAACAGCGGCACTTCGGCGCCGAAGGATTCGCCATCGGCGCGCGCGGCTTCGGCGCGCTCCAGCTGCTGCTTGCGGCCGAGATTCTCGCGCTCGGCGACGTAGATCATCTCCTTGGTGATGATGCCGGCGCGGGCGAACTCATATTGCGTGATCATGGCGTCGCCGACGCCGCGCAGCGGCTTGTGATGCGCCTTGAACGATTTCGCCGCATGGGCAGCGCCGACATTGCCGTTGTCTTCCGGCTTGATCTCGCGGCCCTGATATTCCTCGACGCCGCCGCGCTCCTTGACCCATGCGAGGCGCGCACGCGACAGCCCGTTATTGACGTCGATCAGCACGGTCGGATCGGTATAGGGGCCCGACGTGTCGTACACTGGCAGGTTCGGCTCGCCGGCGCCTTCGCTCAGAATGATCTCGCGCAGCGGCACGCGCAGGTCGGGCGCCGACTCCGGCACCGCATAGATCTTGCGGGACGATGGCAGCGGCCCGGTGGTGACGGCGGGCAGGGTGGTATCGGGATTGGAACGGATGTTCATGGACGATCCTCCTTGGTCAGATGTGTTGCTGTTAAAGTCCGTCATTGCGAGGAGCGTAGCGACGAAGCAATCCAGTCTTCGCTTGTTGCCTTCTGGATTGCTTCGCTGCGCTCGCAATGACGGTTGA
>SDZE01000454.1 GCA_004173095.1 Bradyrhizobiaceae bacterium | reverse complement strand
CCATGCTGCCTTGCGCCGCGGCGGCAACCGCGATCACGTTGTCGAGGCTCATCACCAGGTCGGCGATGAGGATGGTGCGAACCGCCGACATCAGCGTGCCGTATTCCTTGGCTTCGCCGTTGTCCTCTTCCTCGTCGCCGAGCAACTGCACGCCGATCCACAGCAGCAACATGCCGCCGATGATCTGCAGGTAAGGCAGCGCCAACAGCCTGGCAGCCACCACCGTGAGCACGATGCGCAGCACCACGGCGGCGCCCGAGCCGAACAGCACGGCCTTCTGCTGCTGATGCGGCGGCAGCGAACGGGCGGCGAGCGCAATCACCACTGCGTTGTCGCCTGAAAGAATTATGTTGATCCAGACAATCTTGACCAGTCCGATCCAGAAGTCAGCACTTTGAAGCAATTCCATTTGTCATCTCCACGTCTGTTATGTATTGAAAAAGCGCTCGCAACCTGAGGTCGCGAGCGCTTCTTCTTTTGTGGGAGGTCTTTGATCGCCGAAGCCGGTTCTTACAACCGGGACTTCAGCAGCTTGGCGAGTTCCGAGAAATTGCGCGTCACGGTGAAGCCGCACTCTTCCATGATGGCCAGCTTGGCTTCGGCCGTGTCGGCACCGCCCGAGATCAGCGCGCCGGCATGGCCCATGCGCTTGCCCGGAGGCGCTGTCACGCCGGCGATGAAACCGACGATCGGCTTCTTCATGTTGTCCTTGCACCAGCGCGCCGCGTCGGCTTCGTCCGGGCCGCCGATTTCACCGATCATGATGACCGCGTCGGTGTCCGGATCGTCGTTGAAAGCCTTCATCACATCGATGTGCTTCAACCCATTGATCGGGTCGCCGCCGATGCCGACCGCCGACGATTGGCCGAGGCCGATTTCGGTCAGTTGCGCCACGGCTTCATAGGTCAGCGTGCCCGAACGCGAGACCACGCCGATGCGGCCCTTGCGGTGGATGTGGCCGGGCATGATGCCGATCTTGATTTCGTCGGGCGTGATGAGGCCGGGGCAGTTCGGGCCGAGCAGCAAGGTCTTCTTGCCGCCGGCCGCTTCCTTGGCCTTCATCTTGTTGCGCACTTCGAGCATGTCCCGAACCGGGATGCCTTCGGTGATGCAGATCGCCATGTCCAGGTCGGCCTCGACGGCTTCCCAGATGGCGGCGGCGGCGCCCGGAGGCGGCACGTAGATCACCGACACGGTCGCGCCGGTTTGCGATGCCGCTTCCTTGACCGAACCGAAAATTGGAATGCCGAAGATCGACTCGCCGGCCTTCTTCGGATTCACGCCCGCGACGAAGCAGTTCTTGCCGTTCGCGTATTCCTGGCACTTCTCAGTGTGGAACTGACCGGTCTTGCCGGTGATGCCTTGCGTGATGACTTTGGTGTCTTTGTTGATGTAGATCGACATGACGTATGTTCCTTAAGCCTTGGCTTTGACGGCTGCGACGACCTTCTGGGCCGCGTCCGCCATGGTGTCGGCGCTGATGATCGGCAGGCCCGAATCGGCCAGCAGCTTCTTGCCTTCGACTTCGTTGGTGCCCTTCATGCGCACGACCAGCGGCAC
>SDZE01000162.1 GCA_004173095.1 Bradyrhizobiaceae bacterium | reverse complement strand
AATATCTCCGCGCGGGTCTGGCCGCCGGCATCGATGTCGACAAGTTCGCGCCGCGCCTGTCGTTCTTCTGGGCGATCGGCATGAACTTCTTCATGGAAGTCGCCAAGATGCGCGCGGCGCGGCTGTTGTGGGCGAAGCTGCTGACGCAATTCAACCCGAAGGATCCAAAGTCGCTCTCGCTGCGCACCCATTGCCAGACTTCGGGCTGGTCGCTCACCGCGCAGGACGTCTACAACAATGTGATGCGCACCACCATCGAGGCGATGGCGGCGACACAGGGCCACACCCAGTCACTGCACACCAATGCGCTCGACGAGGCGCTGGCGCTGCCGACGGATTTCTCCGCACGCATCGCCCGCAACACGCAGCTGTTCCTGCAGCAGGAAACCGGCACCAACCGCATCATCGATCCATGGGGCGGCTCATATTACGTCGAACGCCTGACCCATGATCTCGCCACCAAGGCGTGGGCGCATATCCAGGAGGTCGAGGCGCTCGGCGGCATGGCCAAGGCGATCGAGGCCGGCGTGCCGAAGCTGCGCATCGAGGAGGCCTCGGCCAAGACCCAGGCGCGCATCGATGCCGGACGGCAAGCCGTGATCGGCGTCAACAAATACAAGCCGGACAACGAGCCGCCGCTCGACGTGCTGAAGGTGGAGAACTCCACCGTGCGCCGGCTGCAGATCGACAAGCTGAAGCGGCTGCGCGGCGAACGCAACCAGGCCGATGTCGACGCCTGCCTGGCCGCGCTGACGCGCTCGGCGCAGGACGGCAACGGCAACCTGCTGGCGCTGGCGATCGACGCTGCGCGCGCCAAGGCCACCGTCGGCGAAATCTCGGACGCGCTTGAAAAAGTGTTCGGACGCCACCGCGCCGAGATCAAATCCATCACCGGCGTGTACAAGCGCGAGGCTTCCGGCATGAATGACAATGTTGCGCGGGTTCAGACGCTGATCGATGCCTTCGAGGATGCCGAGGGCCGTCGCCCGCGCATTCTCGTCGCGAAAATCGGACAGGACGGCCACGACCGCGGCCAGAAGGTGATTGCATCGGCCTTCGCCGATATCGGCTTCGACGTCGATATCGGGCCCTTGTTCGCCACCGCCGACGAGGCCGCGCGCCAGGCCGTCGAGAACGACGTCCATATCCTCGGCCTCTCCTCGCTCGCCGCCGCACATCTCACCGCGGTGCCTGAACTCAAGGCTGCGCTGAAGAAGCAGGGCCGCGACGACATCATGATCATCATCGGCGGCGTCGTGCCGCCGCAGGATTACGACGAACTCTACAAAGCCGGCGCCGAAGCGATCTTCCCGCCCGGCACGGTGATCTCGCAGGCGGCGGAAGAGCTGATCCACAAGCTGAATGCAAGGCTGGGCCATAGCGAGGCGGCGGAGTGAGGTTTTAGGGTTGCTTGACATTCTGGTCTGATCAGACCAGAATTATCGGTATGAAACACATCGGCATCTTCGAGGCGAAGGCGCAGCTTTCAAGTCTGCTCGACGAGGTCGAGCGGGGCGTCGAAGTTACGATCACGCGCCACGGCAAACCGATCGCCAAGCTTGTCCAGGC
>SDZE01000339.1 GCA_004173095.1 Bradyrhizobiaceae bacterium | reverse complement strand
TTATTGGTGACCTCGTGATCGTCCCATTGGCCGAAGATGGGAATCTGCGCGTTGAAGGCGCGGACATGCTCGTCGAGCAGATTGTATTTATGCGCCGCACGGAATTCGTCGAGCGTCTCCGCGACTTTCGCTTTTTCCGGCACCAGCGTGGTGTTCTTCCACACCGATCCATCCGCCAGCTTCGTCTCCGCCACGATCGGGCCGTCGGCATAGATGGTGTCGCCGGAATGAATCAGGAAATCCGGATTGTGCTTGCGCATGGTGGCGAAAGTGAACATGCCGCCGTCATCGGCATTGATACCATAGCCCTGGCCGGCGACATCGCCGCCCCACACGAACGAGACGTCGCGACGATCCGCCGGCGCGGTGCGGAAGCGACCGGTCACCGGCTCGCCGACGATCGCGGTATGCGACAGATCGCGGAACCGCACGCGATAGAAGATGTCCTGCCCTGCTGGCAGATTGTCCAGCAACAGTTTTGCGGTGAAATCGCTGTCCGGCAGCACATTCACCGGCGGCAGGGCACGCGCATTCTTGAAGGACTCGGTGGTGGCAACCTCCACCATCATCTGCGCCGGCCGATCCGCGCGCGACCAGATCATGCCGCTGTCGAAACCGATATCGCCGGACTGCACGCCATGGCTGACCACGGGACGATCGGCCGCGCGGCTGAGCGACGGCATCGCCAGCAGTCCCGCACCCGCGGTAGCGGTGGTAATGAAGCGACGACGGGACAAGCGGATGGCCATTGGGCTCTCCTGAGATCGGCGGTGGCGACGCAGGAGGCTCTAAGCACGTTGCGCGACGCGGCTGTGACAGTTGCCGCAGGCGCCGGTCGGGATGTCCGCTCTTGCGCTAGCCCGCGCGCCGGAGTTTGTGGCTTCCCCCACCCCGGCCCTCCCCCGCAAGCGGGAGAGGGAGAAGTGAAGATTGCAGTATCGATGCGTGAACCACGCTTCGCTGGCCGAATAGCGGCGTTGACTCAGTTCGGAGTTACCACCTATCGTGATCCCGACGGTTCCTAACGGACCAATAGGGAATGCGGTGAGGCGCGTCGCAGCTTGTGACAAACCGATTCCGCGGCTGCCCCCGCAACTGTAAGCGGCGAGCCGACGCCATCAGCCACTGGGTTTCGACCTGGGAAGGCGGCGCAAAGGCACCGACCCGCGAGCCAGGAGACCTGCCGTCAGTCGTGGTCACACGCGAGCACATTGGGCGGGGTGTCCTGGTGGAAGTCGATCCGCGCATCACGGCGCGGGAAGACTTGGTTTGCGGTGACGTGCCACGTTATCGCGAGCCCCGTTATGACCTCCGTTGTCTCCTCCCTCACCGGCCGATACAGGCCGCTGCTGACGTCTGTCGCCCTGTCTTGCCTGTTGCTGCCAATCGAAGGCGCGTTGCAGCTTGCTTGGTCCAATCACCTGCTTGAACCGATCGTCGTGCAGCCATCGGCAAAGCCGCAACGCGCGCGGCGTGCTCTACCCAGCGCGGCGAGCCGCATCGCCCGCACCCGGCAGCAGCGCAATGTGGCCGCGACGACTGCTGCGCCGGCAGCGACGCCGACCGGGCCCGTCTTCGCAGCGCCGACGCTCAACCTTACCGGCGCGGCGCCGACCGGCAGCCGCCTCGGCCTGACGCGGCTGCAGACGCCGGCGAGCGTGGATGGGATCTCGGCGCAGACCATGTCCGAGCGCGGCCAGCAGAACATCGTCGATGCGGTCACGCAGAATGCCGTCGGCGTCACTGCCAGCCCCTCACTCGGCAATGGCGGCCTCGCCTTCAATGCCCGCGGCTTCACCGGTTCCAGCTCTGTCATGACCATCTATGACGGCACCCAGCTTTATGTCGGGCAGGGCACGGCGACATTCCCTTACGACACCTGGTCCGCCGAACGCATTGAAGTTCTGCGTGGCCCAGCCTCCGTGTTATACGGCTCCGGCGCCATCGGCGGCGCCATCAATGTCGTGTCGAAACTGCCGACCTGGATTCCCTTCAACCAGGCCGAGATGTCCCTCGACACCAACATGACAAAGCGCATCGCCGTCGATAGCGGCGGCCCGGTGAGCGAGAACGTCGCCTATCGCATCACTGCCACCGGCAACCTGTCGGATGGCTGGGTGCAGAACGGCAACAATTCCAACGTCTCTGTTCACGCCGCCATACAGGTCAAGCAGACCGAAGACCTCACCTGGACCTTTCTCAGCGACTATGCCGACGTGCAGCCGCAGCGCTACTGGGGCACGCCACTGGTCAATCGCGGCGTTCTCGAAGCAACGCGCTTCAACAACTACAATGCCAGCGACGGCATCGTTCATTACAAGGACAATCTGAACCAGATCAGGACCGACTGGCAGGTCTCCGATGGCGTGTCGGTGCGTAACGTCCTTTATTACATGGACGTCCATCGGCACTGGCGGAACATCGAGAGTTACGCATTCGATGCGGGCACCGGCCTCGTCAACCGCAGCGGCAATACCGAGATCTACCAGGCCCAGCAGCAGATCGGCGACCGCATGGACGCCACCTTCCGGGGCCATGTGTTCGGCCTGAAGAACGAACTGGTGACGGGTTTCGACGTCAATCACATCAAGTTCGGCCGCGACGCCAATTTCCTCGGGGCCTCGACCGGCACTTCGACGGTATCGCTGCTCAACCCGGTGCAGGGCAATTATTTCAGCCTGCAACCCACCGTCGTCGATTATCGCAGCATCACCAACCAGTATGCGTTCTTCGCCGAGAACAAGCTCTCTCTCACCGAAGAGCTCGCACTCATCGGCGGCGTCAGGCAGGACGAGACCAGCGTCACCCGCACTGACTTCTTCGTCCCGGGCAACAGCCTGGACAAGTCGTTTTCGAACACCACGTGGCGTGTCGGCGCGATCTATACGCCGATCAGGGATCTCGCTTTCTACGGCCAGTATTCCACCGCCGTGGATCCGGTGACCAGCGGCCTTCTCGCGCTCAACGCCGCGAATGCGAACTTCACGCTGGCCACCGGGCGGCAGATCGAAGTCGGCGTCAAGCAGTCGCTGTTCGGCGGCCGCGCGGAATGGACGCTGGCCGGCTATGAGATCGTGAAGAACAACCTGCTCGCGCGCGACCCCAACAATCTGAACCTGGTCTTGCAGGTCGGCCAGCAATCGTCGCGCGGCGTCGAGGCATCGGTCGGCGTGCTGCTGGATTACGGCTGGCGCATCGATGCCAACACCACGTTCCTGCAGGCGAAATATGATGACTTCCTGCAAGCCAACGGCGTCAACTTCGCCGGCAATGTACCCGCCGGCGCTTCGCAAAACGTCTCCAATGTCTGGGCGACATGGGCCTTTGCGTCGAACTGGTCGGCCAATGCCGGCATCCAGATCGTCGGCAAGGCCTATGCGGATGCGGCAAACACGCTGGCACGCCCGGCCTACAACGTCATCAATGCCGGCGTGCAATGGAAGCCGGATGTGAACACAACGGTCTCGATGCGCGTCTACAATCTGTTCGACGAGATCTATGCCGTCGCCGGCGGCACCAATCAGTGGGTTCTCGGCATGCCGCGCACCGCGCAGCTCGCGGTCAATGTGAAGTTCTGATCACCCGACATGTCCCTCCCCGCCCTTGCGGGGGAGGGAGAAAAAGAAACCATCCAGGTCTCAATGGCATTTCGGCTTAAGCGAAAACTGCGACAGTGGCTGTATCTCGCCCACCGCTGGATCGGCATCGTTACCTGCCTGTTCTTCGCAATGTGGTTCATCTCCGGCGTGGTGATGATGTATGTCGCGTTTCCCGGCCTGTCCGAACAGGAGAGGCTGGCAGCGCTGCCGGAGATCGCATGGGAGAAAGCAAGCCTTTCTCCTGACCAGGCGATGCAGGCCGCCCGCCGCGCGCGCTATCCGCGCGAGTTGCAATTGACCATGCTGGCAGATCAGCCGGTCTATCGGCTCACCGACTGGAGCGGCGAGCGGCAGACGATCTCCGCCGTCGATGGCCGCGCCATCACGGAGATTTCCGCGCAGCAAGCGCTCGCGATTGCCGCACATCATCCCGCCAGCCGATCACCGCAACTCGACTCGGTCGTCGACCGTGATCAGTGGAGTGTGGTCGCCCGCTACGATCCGCTGCGGCCGTTTTACCTGATCGATCTCGGCGACGCGGCCGGGACGAAACTCTACGTCTCGTCGCGCAGCGGTGATATTGCTCTCGATACCAATCGCACCGAGCGCATCTGGAATTGGCTCGGCTCGATTCCGCATTGGATCTATCCGACCATCCTGCGCAAGGATCAGCCGCTGTGGCGCCAGGTGATCCTGTGGTCGTCCGGCATTTGCCTTGTCACCGGCATCACCGGATTCTGGATCGGCATCCTGCGAATGCGCCTGAGACGACGCTATGCCAGCGGGTCGGTTTCGCCCTATCGCGGCTGGATGGCCTGGCACCATGTCACCGGGCTGATCGGCGGCCTGTTCATCCTGACCTGGATGTTCTCCGGCTGGCTCTCGGTCAATCCCGGACATTATTTCGCCGATCGCAACATGTCGCGCGAGATGCAGCAGCGCTACCGCGGCCACGATGCAGCGACCATCGCAGCCAAGCTGCCGATCGCACCGCCGGACACGGTCGAAGCCCGCTTCGTGTGGCTGGACGGCACGCCGCTCATGATTACGAATTCGCGTGACGGGGTGCGAACGCCACGCGACATCCCCACCGGCGCCGCAACTGCACTGCCGCAAGACCGACTCTGGATTGCCGCAGCAAAACTGCTTCCCGACGCGCAAATGACGGCGCAAACCGAATTGAAAGACTACGATTCCTACTGGTATGCCCACCACCGCAACCGCGAATTGCCGGTGCTGCGCGCCGCTTTCGATGACGCTGCACAGACATGGATCCACATCAGCCCGATCACCGGCGACCTCCTTGGTCTGGTCGATGACAGCCGCCGCTCCTATCGCTGGATGTTCCACGCGCTGCACAGTTTCGATTTTCAGCTGCTGCTGAAATATCGGCCTGCATGGGACATCGTGGTGATCCTGCTGTCGATCCTTGGTGCCATCGTATCGGTCAGCGGCGTCGTGATCGGCTGGCGCTATCTCAAACGCTAGACGGCCAGCGGCCGCGGCAGCTGTCGTGCGGGCTCCGGCGGGATCATGCCGATCAGCGCCTTGCGATCGGCGACGGCATTGTGGAACTGCTCCAGCGCGATATTGAAGGCCGTCAGCGTGCCTTCCTGAATAGCTCCGTTCTCGTAGCAATTGAGCGTGTCGCGCAGAATGCCGTCGGCTTCGGTCTGCATGCTATCGAGATCTTCGAGGGAATCGCTCTTGCGCGCCAGCGCGATCATGTCGAGCAGGCGGTCGCGCTGCGAGACGTTGACGTTGCGCTCGTCGCGGCGGAAGTAGCTCGCGAACCACGCGCCGGCCGAGCCCATGGCCGACAGGCTCATCAGGCTCCACCAGATGTAATCACTGTAGCGATCGAGGAACGTCTTCTCTTCGCCATCGACATAAGCAGCTGCGCCGGGATGGGCGGGGATGACAGCGTCCTTGTCGGTGTCGGGTGTCTCGATCTTCGCGGCGAGCGGAAAGTCGTTGATGATCTGCTGGCGGATCGCAAACAATTGCCGCGTCAGCGCCGAAACGGTCACTTCAGACAAGCCCTGCCGCGCCACGATGTGATGTGAAAAGCTGATGGTCTTCACATCGTCTTCCGGCCGCGCCGGGGCGCCGCCGAAGGTGCCGGCAGGGATCTCGGAGGCTTCATAGACCGGATAATTCGCGGCGATGGCATCGGCCGAATCGATCGCCAGGAATGTCGGTGCGCCGCCATCGCGCGACGTCGACTGGATCGCATCGCCGGTGATCTTGCTGTTGACCGGGCCTGCCGCGATAAACGCATCGACCTTCTGATCCTTCACCGCTTCGGCGACATCGGTGGTCGAATATTGCGACACCGTCACCTTGGCGGGATCGACGCCGTATTGGCGCAGGATGACGTTGAGCAGATTGACATTGGCCTGCGTCCTGCCGATCACCCCGATCCGCTTGCCGACGAGTTCGGAAATCTTGGTAATCTTCGGGGCAGCCTTCTTGCCGCGGACTGTCGTCCCCTTGGCCGGCGGCGGCACCCACATCACCACGACATTCTTGCGCAGCGTCGCGACGGCGCGGGCATTCTTGGGAACGGGAAGGTCGCCGCGAATGACGGCGAGATCGGCTTTGCCGTCCGCGAGCGCCTGCGCGCTCGCCGTGGCGCCATCGGTGAGTTGTGGACGCAGGCGCACCGACTTGTGGTCGCGGGAGAACGCCTGCACCAGAGCCTGCACGACCTTGACGTCGTCGCTGTTCTGCGGGCCGACGGCAATGCGCAGCGGGACCGGCTTCATCGCAAAGTAATAGGCACCGGCGACGGCAGCGACGATCGCCAGCGTGCTGGCCAGCGTGATCAATGTCATCTTGCGCCGGACCGAACGCGGCGACGGAGGCCCGATCGGTCCAATGACCTCGGGTCCATCCGTCATCGATCTCGAAAACAGGCGCTTCAAGTCCATCTTCACCAGCGTGGGTCGGAGCTGCAGTCTAGCAAAGTTCCTGCCCGCACGTCCGTTCCTGCGCGAGCATGGTTACCGGAGCGCGTAGTTACTCGATTGCGCGCGATTGACGCATTATTGTGGCACGGATCCGAACCGCAGGCGCGCGCGTTGAGGTAAAGTTCAGGTGAAGCAGGAGGTTGCCATGATGGAACGGCTGTCAACGGACGGGCGGACGATCGCGTTGAAGGAACTCGCCGGCTGGAGCGAGGCTGTCGGCCGCGACGCCATCACCCGCACATTTACCTTCAAGGATTTCAATGAGGCGTTTGGCTTCATGGCGCGGGTCGCGCTGGTGGCCGAGAAGCGCGATCACCATCCGGAATGGCGCAATGTCTACAAGACCGTGGAGGTGGTGCTGACGACCCATGATGCCGATGGCGTGACGGAGAAGGATATCGACCTGGCGCGCGCCATGGATGCGATTGCGTCACAATTCAGCAGGTGAACGTTGCGACGGCGCTTTGTCGACACCACGTTTAGCGGAGCGGCATGGGCCCTCGTCCCGGTATGGGTGACGTGGGTCGAGAAGCACTGAAAGGTCAGAAGCGATGGCAACCGATTACAGCGTGGGATTCGAACCGGCGGATCGGCTGGCGCAGGACCGTGAAGGCGTTCGCAAGCAGTTCTGGCGCAAACTGAAGCGGCTGGCCGTGGCGCGCGCCGCGATGGCGCGTGGCCTCAGCGAGGAGCATGCAGAGTGGCCCGGCCACACCGCAGAGTAAGTCGCTACCGATCCAGCACCAGACGGATCTTCTCAGCCAGCTGATCGACGGAGAACGGCTTGCCGAGCAAATCAACGTCGGCATCCAGCACGCCGTTATGCACCACGGCGTTGCGCGTGTAGCCGGTGGTGAACAATACTTTCAGATCGGGCCGATGCTTCCTGGCCGCCTCGGCGAGGCGCGCGCCGTTCATGCCGGGCATGATGACATCGGTGAACAGCAACGCGACGTCGGGATGCGCTTCGAGCAACCTTAGCGCAGCTTCGCCGCTATCCGCTTCGATGATGCGGTAGCCGAGCATCTGCAACGCATCGGTCGAGAACCGACGCACGGCCTCTTCGTCCTCGACCACCAGTATCAACTCACCGGACTGCCCAACGTCGCGACGCGGTGCCTCGGGCTGCTCGGGACGATCGACATCGGCGCCGAACAGACGCGGCAGATAAACTTTCACTGTCGTGCCCTGGCCGGGCTCCGAGTAGATTTTGACGTGGCCATGCGACTGCTTGATGAAGCCGTAGACCTGGCTCAAGCCGAGCCCTGTGCCCTTGCCGACCGCCTTGGTCGTGAAGAACGGATCGTAAGCCTTGGCAATCACGTCGGGCGACATGCCCTGGCCGGTATCGGTCACCGCAATCAACACATATTGCCCCGGCGCGACGCCGAAATTGCTCGCCGCGTAGGATTCGTCGAGATGGCTGTTCTGGGTCTCGATGGTGAGTCGCCCGCCGTCAGGCATCGCATCGCGCGCGTTGACGGCGAGATTGAGCAGCGCCGTCACGAGCTGATTGGGATCGGCATGAATCCGCCATAGCCCGCCGGCCAGCACGGTTTCGAGCTGGATATTGCCGCCGATGGAGTGACGCAGCAGCTCCGACGTATCGGCCATCAGCTTGTTGGCATCGAGCGATTCGGGCTTCAGCGGCTGCTGCCGCGAGAACGCCAGCAATCGCTGGGTCAGCGATGCCGAACGGCGCGCGCCATCCATGGCCGCTTCGATATAGCGTTGCGACTGCGGCGAATGCTCGCCGCGCCGCTGCAGCAGATCGAGCGATCCGATCACCACTGCGAGCATGTTGTTGAAGTCGTGGGCTATGCCTCCGGTAAGCTGGCCGACAGCTTCCATCTTCTGCGCCTGCCGCAA
>SDZE01000097.1 GCA_004173095.1 Bradyrhizobiaceae bacterium | reverse complement strand
ATGTTGCCGTCGCCGATATGGCCGTGCATCACAACGCGTGCCTCAGGCCGGTAGGCGGCGATCCGCCTCTCCACACGTCGAACGAATGTGGCTTGCTCGGACAGCGGAACAGCGCTGTCATGAGAGATGACGTAGCCGGCCGCCTTGCTGCCTTCCGAGACGCTGTGGCGGATTTTCCAGAACGCGGCCGCCTGGGTCTCACTGGACGCCACCAGGGCATCGGTGATCAGCTCGCGCTCATAGGCCGCGCCGAGCATGGTCTCCATGGCGTCGTTGAGATCGACGGTGACCAGTGTATCCACCAGTTCGATCAGCACATACCACGGCGCGTCGAGCGCGAACGGGATGGTCACCAGCGGCAGGTTCTCGGCGATCACCTCGATCTGGCCGCGCGACATCACCTCGAACGCGCCGAGGCGATCCCCGAGATCGGTGCGCGCCTGCGCCAGCAGATCGAGCACGGCGTCGATGCTGTCGAGCTTGACGAACGACACCGCCCTCGCCCGCGGCTTCGGAAACAGCTTCAGCACCGCACCGGTGATGATGCCGAGCGTTCCTTCGGCGCCGATGAACAACTGCTTGGTGTCGAAGCCCGTCGAGTCCTTGCGCAGCGCCGTCATGCCCTCGAGAATGTCGCCATTCGGCAGCACGACTTCGAGGCCGAGCGCAAGCTCGCGCGTGGTGCCGTAGCGCAGCACCGCGGTGCCGCCGGCATTGGTGGAGAGATTGCCGCCGATCTGGCACGAGCCCTCGGCGCCGAGGCTGAGCGGGAACAGGCGGTCGATATCGTCGGCCGCCTTCTGGATATCGGCAAGGATGCAGCCGGCATCGACGGCAATGGAATCGCCAAGGCGGCTGACGCTGCGGATCTTGTTGAGGCGATCGAGCCGCAACACGATCATGGTGCGGTCGCCGAGCGGCGTGGCGGCGCCGCACATGCCGGTGTTGCCACCCTGCGGTACGATGGCGATGCCGGCAGCGGCGCACGCCTTCACGACGTCGGACACTTCCTGCGTCGAGCCGGGCTTCACCACGGCCAGCGCGCTGCCATGATAGCGGCCGCGCCAGTCCACCACATAGGGTTCCAAATCACCGCCAGGGCCGATCAGATGTCGGTCCCCGACGATGCCGGCCAGCGCGGCCAGAAATGAGCTGTGCTCGGTCAAGATGCCCTCCTCGTCAGCGGAACGAGAGATCGAGCAAGCGGCCTTCGAACAGGCGGTCGCGCGACGTTTCGAGATGCTGACGCATGGCCGTCCGCGCCGCCTCGGCATCGCGGTCACGGATCGCTTCGAAAATGCTGCTGTGTTCCTCGAACACCGCTTCGAGCCCGGGCTGCGGGCCCATCAGCGACTGGCCGTGCAGCTTCATGCCGACGGCGACGTGGTCTTTCAACGCGTTCAGCGACGTCGCGAAGTAATGGTTGTTGGTCGCTTCGGAGATGGCGAGATGGAACGCATAGTCGGCATCTTCGCGATGCTTGCGCTTGTTGGTGGCGTCGCGCAGCAGACCGAGCGCCGCTTTGATCTTTGTGAGATTGTCATCTCCGCGGCGGAGAGCTGCGAAATAGGC
>SDZE01000343.1 GCA_004173095.1 Bradyrhizobiaceae bacterium | reverse complement strand
GAGGCGCTTCAGCAGCTGCTCGACATTGAAGCCGGTGATGGCGCCGTCCTGGCCGATCAGCGTCGCCGAGCCATCGAGCGATTGCGCGAGGCCGAACGGCGAGGAGCCGGTGGCTTCCAACATCATGTTGAGCGTGCCGCGGCCGGTCAGCCGGGTAATGCCGAACAGGTCGCTGGCGCAGGCCAACAGATCGACCTCGCTGAACTGCACCTGTGCTTTGACATCGGCGATGGTGTCGGACCGCGCAATGCTGAACGAGCCGCGGGCGATGCCGCCATAGACCTGCGCTTCGCCCACCGACAGCGCCAGCGTGCCGCCGCGCAGATTGGCGCCGAGCGCGGTGCGTCCGAGGGTCGACGAGCCGACGGTGAGTTTGGCGGCGGACAGCCGCATGTCGAGATCGACGGAGGACAGCGCGTCGAGATCGAACAGCTGCCGGCTCCAGTCGCGCTGGCCGGAGGCGAGCAGGCGCGCGGTGGAAATATAGGGCGTGAAATCCAGCGCACCGGCGGCGAGCGTTGCCTGCAGGGTCTGGCGGCCCGAATTGCTGTAGGTCATGACGCCCTCGGCGGTGTTGCCGTCGAGCTCGACATTGACATTGGTGAGGGCGATGGAGGGGCCGACCAGGCTGGCCCGCGCCTTCAGGGCGAAACGGCCGAAGCCGCCTGAGCCGGGCGGCGCCTGGCCGACCCAGCGCAGCGCATTACGCAGCGACAGGCTGTCGGCGGTGAGGGTCCCTTCCATCACCAGGCTGGCGCGGTTGGCGATGTTGCCGTCGAAAGCGAGCTTGACCGGAGCGCTGGCGAAACGCGCCTTCAGTCCGGAGCGCTCGCCGGCCAGTGCGGCCAGGAAATCGCTGACGCTCAGGCTGGCATCCACACGCTCACCGCGCCAGTCGAATTGGCCGGTGGCGGCGAAAGAACGCGAGATCGACGGCCAGGCCAGCGCCAGATCGATGTCGTTGAGGCGTTCGTGGTTATGCGCGTCGCGATAATCAAGCTGGCCATCCTGGATGCGGATTTCGGAGAACGACAGCAACTCGCCGCCCGGTCTGGTCTTGCGGCCGATGGTTTCGATGAAGGGCGACCAGTTGCTGTCGCCATTGGCCTCGCGGACCACGCGGATGCGCGGCCGCAGCATTACCATGTCGGCAATCTCGAAGCGCTGCAGCAGCAGCGGCAGCAGCCGCAGATTGGCCGTGAGCACATCTACCGACAGCGCCGGATCGATGGCGCCGCCGTTCTTCAGCCCGACGTCGTGGAACGAGACATAGCTGCCGGGAAACACCGAAATATCGACGGCGCCGTTGACGACGAAATCGAGGCCGGTCACGTTGCGAATCTGCGCTTCGACGGCATGGCGCAGAGCGTCGCGGCTCAGCAGCCACGACATGGCGAACAGCCCGATCACGACCACGCCCAGGAACGCCACGATAGGCATCCCCAGGCGCTTAATTCCTTGGGCTTTCGTCAATGATCTATCCGGGTTGGCACTTCGTCTAAACGCAGCCGGGGCGCAGCCGTATTCGAGCCCGCCCCGTATCCAAGACCCTCAATTTGGTCGCTTTTCTTGACGCTTTCAAGGCCGGAACAGCGTCTATGGGGTCGCATCCACTGCGATTGACGGGGTTTGAGGTTTCCGCCTAATACTTGCCCGCATTGCGGCATCAGCCGGACCTCCGCGCTCTCTTCATCAGGTCGATTTCCCCATGGTCAACAAGGTCTACCCCGACGCCAAAGCGGCTCTCGACGGCATTCTCAAGGACGGCATGATGATCATGTCGGGCGGTTTCGGCCTGTGCGGCATCGCCGAGGATCTGTCTGACGCGCTGCGCGACAGCGGCGTCAAAGATCTCACCGTCGTGTCCAACAATGCCGGCGTCGACGGCATCGGCCTGTCGCGCTTGCTGGAAACCCGCCAGATCAAGAAGATGATCTCGTCCTATGTGGGCGAGAACAAGCTGTTCGCGCAGCAATATCTGGCCGGCGAACTGGAACTCGAATTTTCGCCGCAAGGCACCCTAGCCGAGCGCATCCGCGCCGGCGGCGCCGGCATTCCGGGCTTCTACACAAAAACGGGTGTCGGCACGCTGATCTCGGAAGGCAAGCCGACGATGGAATTCGACGGCGAGACCTACATGCTGGAGCGCGGCTTGTTCGCCGATATCGCCATCGTCCATGCCTGGAAGGGCGATACTGCCGGCAACCTCGTTTATCGCAAGACGGCGCGCAACTTTAACCCGATGATGGCGACAGCCGCGAAGATCACCATCGCGGAAGTCGAGCATCTGGTGCCGGCCGGCGAGATCGATCCGGATCACATCCATACGCCTGGCATTTTCGTGCAGCGCATTGTCGAAGTCGGTACCGGCAAGAAGCGCATCGAAAAAGTGACCTCGCGTCAGCGTCCCGCTTAAGTCGCTCAGCGTCAGCAAGAAATAGCAGGAGAGTCCCATGGCCTGGACCCGCGATCAGATGGCAGCCCGCGCTGCGAAGGAACTGCGTGACGGATACTACGTCAATCTCGGCATCGGTATTCCGACGCTGGTGTCGAACTACATTCCGGACGGCGTCGACGTTCAGCTGCAGAGCGAGAACGGCATGCTCGGCATGGGCCCGTTCCCCTACGAGGGTGAGGAGGATCCCGACCTCATCAATGCCGGCAAGCAGACCGTGACCGAACTGCCGACCACCAGCTATTTCTCCTCGGCCGACTCGTTCGGCATGGTGCGTGGCGGCCATATCGATCTGTCGATTCTCGGCGCCATGCAGGTGGCCCAGAACGGCGACCTTGCCAACTGGATGATCCCCGGCAAGATGGTGAAGGGCATGGGCGGTGCGATGGATCTCGTCGCCGGCGTCAAGCGCGTCATCGTCGTGATGGAGCATTCGGCCAAGGACGGTGCCAAGCTGCTGAAGAAATGCGATCTGCCGCTGACCGGTGAGAAGGTGGTCGATATGGTCGTCACCGACCTCGCGGTGTTCACCATCGACAAGCATGGCGATGGTGGCATGGCACTGATCGAACTGGCCGATGGCGTCACGCTCGACGAGGTCAAGGCCAAGACCGAAGCCGATTTTCGCGTAGCGCTAACGAATACGTAATCGATACACCGCCGTCATGCCGGCCGTATGCCGGCCATCCGCGCTTGCTTTGCTGCAACGGTAATGTGGATGGCCGGAACCAGCCCGGCCATGACGGAGTTGATCGGTTCTGATGGTGCCCGGCCCTTGCCGGGCATTCGCACGTTTGAAGGACACCGCATGGCCGCCCGTCTCGAAGACCGTACCTTCATTCTGCTGCTGATTGCGGTCTCGATCGCATTCTGCTGGATCCTGTCGTCGTTCTTCGGTGCGATCCTGTGGGGCGTGGTCATGGCCATCATGTTTGCCCCGGTGCATCGCTGGCTGCGCGCCAAGATGCCGAAACATCCGAACTCGGCTGCGTTGCTCACGGTCGGACTCATCGTCTTGATCGTCATCATCCCGCTGACCATGGTCGGCGCCTCGCTGGCGCAGGAAGCCGCCGTGGTGTTCACCAAGATGAAGTCCGGTGAATACAATCTCGGCACCTATATGCAGCAGATTTTCGACGCTGCGCCGGCGTGGATGAAGGGGCTGCTCGATCGTTTCGGCATTTCCAGCCTCGGCAATCTGCAGGAAAAGCTGTCCAGCGGCTTGATGCAAGGCAGTCAATACATCGCCTCGCAGGCGCTGAATATCGGCCAGAGTACGTTCGATTTCATCATCAATCTCGGCATCATGCTGTATCTGCTGTTCTTCCTGTTGAAGGACGGCGACATGCTGGCGGCGCGTTTCAAGGAGGCGGTGCCGCTACGGCCGACGCTGCGCGATGACCTGCTGGAGAAATTCACCGTGGTGATCCGCGCCACCGTGAAGGGCGGCATCCTGGTGGCACTGGCGCAGGGCGCGCTGGGTGGTCTGATCTTCTGGATTCTCGGCATCAGCGCTGCGCTGTTATGGGCGGTGCTGATGGCTTTCCTGTCGCTGCTGCCGGCGGTGGGTGCAGGCCTGGTCTGGTTGCCAGTCGCGCTGTATCTGCTGGCGACCGGGGCTGTGATGAAAGGCGTGATCCTGATCGCGTATGGCGTGGTGGTGATCGGCCTCGTCGATAACATCCTGCGTCCGATCCTGGTGGGCAAGGACACCAAGCTGCCGGATTATCTGGTGCTGCTCTCGACCATTGGCGGCATCAATGCGCTGGGGCTGAACGGCTTTGTCGTCGGCCCGGTGATTGCCGCGCTGTTCGTGGCAGGCTGGACGATCTTCGCGAAACTGCGGAAGGGTGAAGACGTCGCGCATATCGGCGAAACGCAGTCCGCCTCGGAGCTTCAACGATGAGCCCGGCCGGCGGATGACGCTTTCGCTCATCCGCCCTATGCCGGTCCCTTCGGGATATCGGCAAAGCGCGTCAGCCAGATTACCGGGCCGATACTGGCGGCAACGATCAGCAGCGCGGCGAGGGCGCCTTCCTCGAAACTGCCGCGGCTCGCATATTGATAGATCGAGGTCGCCAGCGTTTCGACATTGAGCGGGCGCAGCAGCAGTGTCGCCGGCAATTCCTTCAGGCAATCGACGAACACGACGATCACCGCCCCCAGCAGCGCCGGCTGCAGCAGGGGCAGGTGGATCCTGCGCAGGCCGGTCATCACGGGCGCACCGGCCGCGCGGACGCTGTCATCGTAATCTCGCGGGATGCGCTCGAAACCGGCCTTGATGAAGCCGGTCGGCACCGCCAGGAAGCGGATCACATAGGCGATGACAGCCGCGGCGCCGGAGCCGATCATGACCAGACCGGGCGATGGCGCGCCGATCCACTGCGCGATCGTGTTGAGGCCGTTGTCGATGAACAGCACCGGCGTCAGCAGACCGAGCGCGAGCACGAGGCCTGGCAAGGCGTAGCCGATCTGAGCAATCGCAAAGGAAGCGTCAGTGATGCGCGATGCGCGCCAGCGCTGGGCGACGACGACGACCAGACCCAGCAGCAGCGCGATAGCGGTAGCAGTGGCAGCCAGCACGACCGTGTGGCCGGCATCGCGCCACACCGTCGTGTCGCTCGCCAGCAGGCCGCGGCGGATGCTCTGATGCAGCAGATAGAGCAACGGCACCGCGAAGCCGAGCAGCGCGGGCAGCCCACAGGCAGCGAATGCCAGACAGCCGCGCCAGCCGCGCAGGCGGGTGTGCAGCGCCAGCCGCGGGTTCTCTGCCGAGAATTCAAAGCTGCTTTCGCGGCGGCCGAAGCGCTCGATGGCGATCAGGATTGAGACGATGGCCATCATCAAGAGCGAGAGTTGCGCCGCTCCGGCGAGGCTGCCGCGGTTGAGCCAGGTGGTGAACACCGAGACGGTAAGCGTGCGCACGCCGAGATATTCGCTGGCGCCGATATCGTTCAGAGTTTCAAGCAAGACAAGTGCGAGGCCCACCGCCAGTGCCGGACGCGCCATCGGCAGCGAGATCCGGCGAAAGGTGGTCCAGCGGCCGGCGCCGAGCACTTTGGCGGCCTCGGCGACATCGGCGCTGCGATGCTGAAACATGGCGCGCGCGGAGAGGTAGACATAAGGATACAGCACGAGGCCGATGACGAAGATCGCCCCCGGCATCGAGCGCAGTGCCGGCAGCATCGCCATCGCATCCGAGGACGGCATCGTGACCATCAGCGTGCGGTGAACAAGGCCGAGCGGCTCGAACAGGTCGACATAGACATAAGCGGCGAGATAGGTCGGAACCGCCAGCGGCAGTGGCAACAGCCAGATCAGCAGCGCGCGACCCGGAAAATCAAAGGCGGAGATAAGCCATGCGGTGCCGGCGCCGATCACGAGCGCGACGATGCCGACGCCGATCAGCAGGAAGGCCGTGTCGCGCAGCGCCTGCGGCAGCACATAGGCGAGAAGATGCTGCCAGAGGTCAGGCTCGGGCTTCAGCGCGAGAATGGCAATACCGATCACCGGCGCCGTGACCAGCAGCGCTGTGGCGCCGGCGATGGCGATGACGATGAGTTCGGTGCGGGAAAGCTTCACATTGACTGACTTCGAACGCGGAATGGTGCTGAGCCCTCACTCCTGCCCTCGTGATGAGAAGCGCGCCATCGGCGCGCGTCCTGAACCATGAATGTTGATGTCCATCCTGTGAGACGCGGCCAATCTACCGCTTCTCAGGATGATGACTGTGTTTCCTAGTTGTCGAAACCCACTTTGTCGACCAGCGTCGATGCGGCCTTGCGGTTGGCGGCGATCTTGGCGATCGGCATTTGATCGGCATTCAGCTTGCCGTAGCCGGCGATGGTCGGGTTGACGGCCACACCGGCGCGGACTGGATATTCGTAGTTGGTGTCGGCATAGATCGACTGCGCCTGCTCGCCGGCCAGCCAGTCGATCAGCTTGACCGCATTGGCCTTGTTCGGCGCGTGCTTGGCCAGCAGCACGCCGGACAGGTTCACATGGGTACCGCCGCCGGAAAAGGTCGGCAGGATCACCTTGGTGGCTTCGGCCCAGGGCTTCTTGTCGGGATCGCTGTTCATCATCAGTGCCCAGTAATAGGTGTTGCCGATGCCGATGTCGCATTTGCCGGCCGCCACATCGCGCGCCTGTTCGCGATCGCCACCCGACGGCTTCTGCGCCAGATTGGCCTTCACGCCGCGCAGCCATTCCTCGGCCTTGGCTTCGCCGTGCTTGGTGATATAGGCGGCGAACAGGCCATTATTGTAGATATGCTGACCGGAGCGGATGCAGATCTTGCCTTTCCATTTCGGGTCGGCGAGCTCCTCATAGGTGATGGCGTCCTGCTTGACGCGCTCCTTCGAGGCATAGATCACGCGGGCGCGCATCGAGATGCCGGCCCAGTGGCCATCGGGATCGCGATATTGCGCGGGGACGTTTTTCTCGATCACCTCGGACTTGATCGGCTGGGTGATGCCGGCCTGCACGGCGTCATCAATGCGGCCGAGATCGACGGTGAGCAACACGTCGGCCGGACTGTTGGCGCCTTCAGCCTTGATGCGCTGCTCGAGACCGGACGAGGCCGAGATCACGTTGACCTTGATGCCGGTGTCTTTGCTGAACGCATCGAACAGCGGCTGGACAAGTTTGGTTTCGCGATAGGTATAGACATTGACCTGCTCGGAAGCGCGGACAGCAGTCGCTGTCGACGCGACGACGAGGGCCGCGCCGAGGATGGTGCGCTTGATCATGGAAAACTCCGGCAGGGGCGTTGCAATGAGGATCAGGTAGCCCAGCATGCCATGCCGCAGCAGTGACGCATCGTCGCGCCACGCAGTTCAGGTGTTAGAATAGCTATAAATAGCGGCGTTGCCGGGCCGATGGCGCGGTCACCAATGGCCCTGTTCTACGCGTTGACAGCCGAGTTCGCCGCGTTCGAGAACGCCACTTCGATCAGTGTGCCCGAGCTTGGCGCACTCTTGATCTGGAAGCGGGCGTGATTGGCTTCCACCAGCGCCTT
>SDZE01000420.1 GCA_004173095.1 Bradyrhizobiaceae bacterium | reverse complement strand
CTGGAACACAGACATCCGGCACATGATCCGGCCCGGCACAATTGCGGTTCCAGGACGTTGTCGACGGCGGCATTCGCCCGCAGCCCAGCAATCTCGAGGAATTCTTTTTGCTTTCAGTCGGACAGGTTCATCAGATCTGGCAATACCCCGTCAGTTCCGTGGGAGGCGAGGCGTCGCCCAGCGCCGATATCGATGCCACGGGCGTGGTCGGTGATCGGCATTATGCCCTGATCGACCGCGGGTCTGGCCTGCCAGCCGCTCCGGAAAGCGACCCGCGCTGGCGCAAGGCGCTATATCTGCAAGCCAGAACCATCGAAGGCGAATTGCCCGTCATCTGCTTTCCGCAAGGCGAAACCTTCGCTCTGATGGACCGCGAGATGAATGAGTGCCTGTCCGACTATTTCGGCTTTGCTGCAGGCGTCGCAGCCTATGCACCGAGCGAACTGCATCCGGGCATCACGCTGACGCAGCCGCGCCATCACCATCATCCCTTGCACGTGATGACCACTGAGTCGCTGGCCTATCTGGCGACGCTCCGGCAGACGGACACGATCGATGTCCGCCGCTTTCGTCCATCAGTGCTGATGTCCATTCCCGACGAAAGCGGGTTCGTCGAGAGCGGATGGATCGGCAGATCGCTGCAACTGGGCCCGACCGCATTGCTGGCCGAGGAAGAAACCAGACGATGCGGCATGACCTTTATCGGACAGCCTGGCATCGACGAGGATCCTGATATCCTGCGAACCATCCTGCGACACAACAAACGCCATCTCGGCATCTATTGCTCCGTAAGCAGCTCGGGGACGATCACGGTTGGCGACCAGATCGATGTAACGTGAATTCTTGTCTACGACCCGGCGTCAACAAGCAGGCCTGAGTCGAACGCGAACGCCGGCTCGGCTGTCTCGATCGACAGATCAGCAAGGATGGCAGCAGAAACCACATTGCCGATCTCATGCGCGCTGGTGATGCCCTGCACGAATGGCAACTTGTGCAACAGGAACGAAATGGCGGCGCAATAGAGCTGATTGCAGAGCGCACCTTCAAAGTTCGGCCGAAACGCCGCATCGAGATCGATGCCGCCGGTCCGCGTATAGGCACTCTCCGTCTCGGCACTGAGCAGCACCCCGCTGTCGCGTGAAACGGCCGGTTTGATCACGCCCTGCGCCATCAAGCTCGGGAACGGCATATCCTGCGCCGACATCGACGCCTGACCGGTCGCGTCGATGAATGCGTCGAACACGATCTGCGTGCCATCATGCCGAATGATGGCACCGCGTGTGACGCCGTCGGTCGTGATTTCGTAGTCGTTGCCGAGCTTGATGATATCGAGTTTGCCAGCGCGACGAAGCGCCAGCAGGCGCTGGATCGACTGATGCGGAACCGTCGCATAATCATCGATGAACACCGACTTGAACGACTTGTGGAAGCGCTTGAGATCATCCTTGTCGAGATGCGGGACGGCACGCGCAACGATTTCGTGCATGCGCAGAATCGCATATCGCCACTGGACGATATGCTGGCTGGCCTTGTTCTGCTCGGCCTCGGCGAGGTTCATCCCGGCCCATACGAACGGATCCAT
>SDZE01000471.1 GCA_004173095.1 Bradyrhizobiaceae bacterium | reverse complement strand
GCCCCCGGTTTCTTGGCCCGTGAAACCATGCTACGCGGCTGGCTTCTCCCACGGGATACACAGCCATGACCGACCAACCGCGCAAGGTCACTCGCGCACTTTTGTCCGTTTCCGATAAGTCCGGATTGATCGAATTCGCCCGCGCGCTGTCCGCCCATGGCGTCGATCTCGTCTCCACCGGCGGCACCGCCAAGGCGATCGCTGCGGCGGGCCTCAAAGTGTCCGACGTGTCCGATCTCACCGGCTTTCCGGAAATGATGGATGGCCGCGTCAAGACGCTGCATCCCAAGGTGCATGGCGGCCTGCTGGCGATCCGCGACAATCCCGAGCACACAAAGGCCATGGCCGAGCACGGCATCGCGCAGATCGATCTGCTGGTGGTCAACCTGTATCCGTTCGAAGAGACGGTCGCCAAGAACGCGTCCTATGAGGACTGCATCGAGAATATCGATATCGGCGGCCCGGCGATGATCCGCGCCGCTTCGAAGAACCATGACGACGTCACCGTCGTCGTCGAGCCGTCGGACTATCAGTCGGTGCTCGACGAACTCGCCACCAACAACGGCGCAACTACGCTGACGCTGCGTCGCCGGCTCGCCGCCAAGGCTTATGCCCGCACCGCCGCCTACGATGCCGCGATATCCAACTGGTTCGCCGAACAGCTCAAGACCGAGGCGCCGGATTTCCGCGCCGTCGGCGGCAAACTGATCGAAGCGCTGCGTTACGGCGAGAACCCGCATCAGACGGCAGCGTTCTATCGCACGCCCGAGCTGCGCCCCGGCGTCGCTTCAGCGCGGCAGGTGCAGGGCAAGCAACTGTCCTACAACAACATCAACGACACCGATGCGGCCTATGAGGCGATCGCCGAGTTCGATCCTGCGCGAACCGCGGCCTGCGTCATCGTCAAGCATGCCAATCCGTGTGGCGTGGCCGAGGGCAGCAATCTGGTCGAGGCCTATCGCAAGGCGCTGGCGTGCGATTCGACCTCCGCTTTCGGCGGCATCGTCGCGCTGAACCGGACGCTGGACGCCGAGACCGCAAAGGTCATCACCGAGATTTTCACGGAAGTGATCGTAGCGCCGGATGCGACAGATGAAGCGATCGCGATCGTCGCCGCGAAGAAGAACCTGCGCCTGCTGCTGGCCGGCAGCCTGCCCGATCCGCGTGCGGCCGGCTTCACGGCGAAGACCGTCGCCGGAGGCCTGCTGGTGCAAAGCCGGGACAACGCCGTCGTCGATGACATGGTGCTGAAGGTGGTGACCAAGCGGCAGCCGACCGAGGCTGAACTGCGCGATCTGAAATTCGCGTTCCGCGTCGCCAAGCACATCAAGTCGAACACCATCGTCTATGCCAAGGATCTCGCCACCGTGGGCGTCGGGGCCGGCCAGATGAGCCGTATCGACTCCGCGCGCATCGCTGCCCGCAAGGCGCAGGATGCCGCGACGGAGATGAAACTGGCGGAGCCGATGACCAAGGGATCGGTGGTCGCCTCCGACGCATTCTTCCCGTTCGCGGATGGATTGCTGGTGGCGATCGAGGCCGGTGCGACGGCGGTGATCCAGCCGGGCGGCTCGGTGCGCGACGACGA
>SDZE01000629.1 GCA_004173095.1 Bradyrhizobiaceae bacterium | reverse complement strand
CTGCTCGAACATCTCGGCAAGCTCGGCTTCCGCAAGCCGGCGATGGTGGCGCAGACCGTGCAGCACTGGATGCTGGACGACGACTACCGCGCGCTGCGGGTCGAAAGCACGCGGCAAGCGTTTCTCGATTTCGTGCCGCTGCTCATCGTCGGGCTGGCTGACGCCGAGGAGCCCGACAGTGCGGTGATCGCCTTCGATCGCTTTCTGCAGGCTCTGCAGCGCGGCGGACGATTGATCTCGCTGCTCAGTCAGAACCGTGATCTCGTGGCTTTGGTGGCACTGGTGCTCGGCGCGGCGCCGCGGCTGGCGGATATGCTGGCGCGTCAACCGCAACTCGTCGACGGCCTGATCGATCCGCGCTTCTTCGGCGCCATGCCGGATCGTCGCGAATTGTCGCTGCGGCTCGCTGCCACCCTCGAAGACGCCAACTCCTATGAGGAGTTTCTCGATCGCCTGCGTCTGTTCGGACAGGAGAGCCTGTTCCTGATCGGCACGCGAATCCTGTCGGGGACGGTCACGGCGCCGCAGGCCAGCACGGCCTTTGCCGACGTCGCCGAAGGCATCGCCCAGACGCTGCATGGGCTCGTGCTCGATCAGTTCGTCGCGCAGCACGGCCGCATCAAGGATCAGGAAACAGCGATCATCGCCATGGGCCGTCTCGGCAGCCGCGAGATGACGGCGTCTTCGGATCTCGATCTTATCCTGATCTATGATTTCGATCACGACGCGCCGGATTCCGATGGCCCGCGCTCGCTGCATGGCGCGCAGTATTTCGCACGATTGACCCAGCGGCTGATCAGCGCGTTCACCACACGCACCAATTATGGCGTGCTCTATGACGTTGATATGCGGTTGCGCCCGTCCGGTCGCTCCGGGCCGCTGGCATCGCGCATCGATTCATTTTCCGATTATCAGCAGACCGAAGCCTGGACCTGGGAGCACATGGCGCTGACACGCGCGCGCGTGATCTCCGCGTCGCCCGCCTTCCGCGCCAAGGTCGAGGCCGCCATTCGCGACGTGCTGATCCGCCCGCGCGAGCACGGCATCATCGCCAACGACGTCGCCGAGATGCGCCAGGCCATCGCCGAGGAAAAGGGCGAGGATGATATCTGGGATATCAAATATGCCGCCGGTGGAACGGTCGATATCGAATTCATTGCGCAATATCTGCAACTCGTCCACGCCGCCGAGATGCCAGCGATCCTCAGCGTGAACACGCAGCAGGTGCTCGAGAATGCCGCCAGGCTCGGCGTGCTTTCCATCGAGCATGCCGAGGTGCTGCGCCGCGCGGCGCGGCTGTTCAACGACCTCACCCAGATCCTGCGGCTTTGCGTCAGCGAAGGCTTCAAGCCGGAAAGCGCCGGCGCCGATCTGATGCGCGTGCTGGCGCGCGTCAGCAATGAGCCGGACTTCTCCTCCCTCGAAGCGCGCGTCCGCGAGATCCAGAGCGACGTGCGTGAGGTGTTCAAGCAAATCGTCGAAGGGGAGGGCTGAGGTCACAGCTCGGCCGTCTGCGACCGTCGCCAGACGCTCGCGATGACTCGTCAGGCAGCCTTGGAGATTTGCAAAGCGTGCGGTCTGCCTTCCAGCGGCAGCGAGATGCAGACGACGGTGCCGACATTGGGTTTGGAGCGGAGCTTCATGGCGCCGCCATGCAGGCCGGTCAGCGATTTGGCGATGGCGAGGCCGAGGCCGGAGCCGTGATAGGTCTTGGCGAGCTGGCTCTCGACCTGTTCGAACGGCCGACCCAATCGCTTCAGCGCATGCGGTGCAATGCCGATGCCGCTGTCGGCGATGATCAGAGCCACGGTATTATTCATGCGACGACTGCGCACGGTGATGCGCCCGCCGTCGGGCGTGAACTTCACGGCATTGGACAAGAGATTGACCAGGATCTGCTTGATGGCGCGGCGATCGGCCACCACAGCGACGTCGGCGGCGATGTCGGCGCCGAGCGTGAGGTTCTTTGCATCGGCTCGGCCGGCGACGACGCGCAGCGACTCCGACAGGATCTGGCCGAGATCGAGCGGCTCGAGATCGAGCTTCATGCGGCCGGCCTCGATCTTCGACATGTCGAGAATGTCGTTGATCACCTCGAGCAGATAGCGCCCGCTGGTGAGAATGTCGTGGCAGTATTCGCCGTACTTCTCCGAGCCGAGCTGGCCGAACAGGCCGCTGCCCATGATCTCCGAAAAACCGATGATGGCATTGAGCGGCGTGCGAAGCTCGTGGCTCATATTGGCCAAAAACTTGGACTTGGTGGCGTTGGCTTCCTCGGCGCGGGTTTTCTCTTCGGAGTATTTCTGCGCGAGATCGGCGAGTTCGAGCGCCTGTTTCTCCAGTGCGGCCTGCGAATGTTTGAGATCGATCACCGACGCCCGCAGGCGCAAATCGTTGTCGACCAGTTTATGTTCGTGTTCCTTGATGCGGGTGATGTCGGTGCCGACCGACACGTAGCCGCCGTCCTTGGTGCGGCGCTCGCTGATATGCAGCCAGGTGCCGTTCTCGATCTGCGCTTCGAAGGTGCGGGCGCCATGTGCAGCGCCGCCGGCCTCGGCGAGGCGTGAACGCACTTCGGGCATGCTGCCGACTTCGAGCACGGTCTCATAGGGTGTGCCGGGCCGCACGGCGGAGTCGGGCAGCTTGTGCAGGCGCTGGAAGTGCGAATTGCAAAGCACCAGGCGGTCGTCGGCATCCCACAGCACGAAGGCTTCGGGAATGGTTTCGATGGCGTCGCGCAGGCGGACATCGGCCTCGACGCTCTTCTGTGCCAGGCTCTTCTGCTCGGTGACGTCGATGGCGATGCCGATCAGGTGCAGGCTGCCGTCGCTCTGGCCGCTGACCAGTTCGCAGCGCAGTTGCAGCCAGATCCAGTGACCGTCGCTGTGCTGCATGCGAAAGGTCTGGTCGATATGATTGAGCCGCTGCGATACCAGCTGGTCGGCGATGCCGAACAGGTTGATATCTTCGGGGCGCACCAGCGCGTTGACTTCGCCGAAAGTGAGAAGATCGCTGCGGCTGTCGAGACCGAGCATGGTGAACATCGACTGCGACCAGAAGATGCGGCCGCGCGACAGATCCCAGTCCCACAATCCGCAGCGCCCGCGGTTCAGCGCCGTGTCGATCCGCCCGCGCACGGCGTCGTTGATGGCATCGCCTTCACGCGCGCGCGTCGATTGCCAATGGAAGGCAAAGCCGAGGATCAGCACGACGAAGCCGGTGGTGGCGGACAGGGTGATCGAGAGCGCCGATTCCGAGCGCCACACCGAGTCGTTGTTCTCCTGCAGCACGACGATCTGGCCGGGCAGATTGCGGATGATGCGTCGGGTTGCGAGCGCATGATTGCCGTCGGCCTGCGTGACATCGAACACGTCGGTGCGCGGGCTCTGGACCGACATGTTCTGGGCGGCGCTCAAGGCATCGAGAATGCGTTTGTTGTCGTCGGCGGACAGATCGGCAGGCATGCGGGCAAGAATGCTGTGGTCGGCTCCGAGCACGATCACATGGCGTCCCGGTGCGATCCCCCACGACGGAATGAGGCTCGGCAGCAAGGTCTGCAGGTGCTCGTTGGTCGCAAAGCGATCTGGCCGGAGGAGGCCGGTGCGATCGAGACGTTCGGAGACGACGTCGCCGAGTGCCGAGAGGTCGCGCTTGAGCGACGCCTGCTTCTGGCGGCTGTGGTCGACGACCTGCACGAAGGCGCCGAAGAAAATGGTGACGAGAAACGCGATGATCAGCGTCGGGACGGCGCGGCGGAGTGCTGGTTCTGCGATGAGCAGCCGGTGATAAGCCGGCTTCGCCATCGATTGCGCCAATCCTTTAATCGAATCGGATTGGACGCATGCGTTGTCCGCATGCGCACGCGACATACTGAGCCCCCTCGGAAATTTGCTGTGTCGATCGAACCCCAAACGCCGCGCCACTTCGAATCGACAAGGGCAATATGAATCCACTTTCCCAGCACTGTCGAGAGTCAACGAAACGTTAACGCGGAATTATTCGTATCCACCAGAAAATATTGCGCTTGCATGAGTCCGAAACAGGAACGCCGCGCAGATGATGCGCGGCGTTGTTGGTTCTGTGGAATCGTCGCGCGTGCGTTACAGCGTCACCACGATCTTGCCGAGATGCTTGTTGGCTTCCATGTGATCGAACGCCGTGCCGATCTCCGCGAACGGATACACCTTGTCGATCGGCAGCCGCAGTTTGCCTGCCTCGACCGCCGGCCAGATATCGGCACGCACGGCGCTGAAGATATCGCGGATCTCCTGCATCGACCTGGTGCGGAAGGTGACGCCGATATAGCTGATGCGCCTTGCTGCATGCAGATCGAAATTGAAATCGCCATGGGTGCCGCCGAGACGCCCGACATTGACGATGCGGCCGAGCACCTTTGTCGCCTTGAGATTTTGGTTCGCGACCGGGCCGGAGATCTGATCGACGATCAGATCGACGCCGTCGCCATGGGTGGCTTTGAGCACCTCATCGACCCAGCCGGCGTCTTTCGAATCCACGGCAAGATCAGCACCGAATTCGCCGAGCCGGCCGCGCCGCGCCGCGTGGGTCGATGACCCGATCACCGGCTTGGCGCCCTTCAGCTTCGCGATCTGCAGCGCCATCAGGCCGACGCCCGAACTCGCGCCCTGGATCAGCACGGATTGTCCGGCCTGCAATCCGCCGACGGTGACGAGCGCGTTGTGCATCGTCGACAGTGCGACGGGCAGGGTGCTTGCGACCTCGAAGCTCATGCCGGGCGGAATGTGGAACAGGCGGCCATGATCGGTCACCGCATATTCCGCAAAGGCCGCGCCGCCAGAGCCCATCACCCGCTCGCCGACCGCGAAACCTTTGGCGTCCGGCCCGAGCTCGGCGATCTCGCCGGCCCATTCCATGCCCAGCACTGTGCCGACGCCGCCGGCCGCGCCATGGACATGGCCCTTGGTCATGCCGAGATCGGCGCGGTTGAGGCCGCAGGCTTTCACCTTGATCAGCACCTGAGTGCCGACCGGCTTTGGCGCGGCGACATCGATGATGGCGGCACCGTTTTCCGTGAATGCGTATGCTTTCATCACGATCACTCCGCGGCCTGGCGCTGGCCGCCCGACAGCATGGCGTCGAGCCGGCTGCGGATGATGGTCTCGGCGTCGTGCATGATGCGCGACACCAACTCCTGACACGACGGAATGTCGTGGATCAGGCCTTGCACCTGGCCGGCCGACCAGATGCCGTCCTCGCTGTCGCCGGTGGAATAGACCAGCTTGCCGCGGGCGCCGGCGACCAGATCCTTGATCTGCTCGAACGTCGCGCCTTGTTTTTCCATCGCCACCACCTGCTGGCTCACCGCATTCTTGGCGACGCGCGAGGTGTTGCGCATGGTGCGGAAAATGAGATCGGTCGCACGTTCGTCATTGGCGACGATCTGCTCCTTCACCAGCTGATGGATCGGACTCTCCTTCGTGCACATGAAGCGGGTGCCCATATTGATGCCCTCGGCACCGAGCGCGAGCGCCGCCACCAGGCCGCGGCCGTCGCCGAAGCCGCCGGAGGCGATCATCGGAATCTTGATCTTGTCGGCGGCGGCCGGGATCAGGATCAGGCCGGGGGTGTCATCCTCGCCTGGATGTCCCGCGCATTCGAAACCGTCGATGGAGATCGCATCGACGCCCATGCGCTCGGCGGAAAGGCCGTGGCGCACGCTGGTGCATTTATGGATGACCTTGACGCCGTGCTTCTTGAACTCGTCGACATGCTCCTGCGGCTTGTTGCCGGCGGTCTCCACCACCTTGATGCCGGCCTCGATGATGGCCTGGCGATATTCCGCATAAGGCGGCGGCTTGATGGTCGGCAGGATCGTGAGGTTCACGCCGAACGGCTTGTCGGTCATCTCGCGGGTGCGCGCGATCTCCTTGGTGAGATCTTCCGGCGTCGGCTGGGTGAGGGCGGTGATCAGCCCGAGCGCGCCGGCATTGGCGACCGCCGCGACCAGTTCAGCACGGCCGACCCACTGCATGCCGCCCTGGACGATCGGGTGCTCGACGCCGACGAGTTCGGTGAAACGTGTCTTGATCATGATGGGTCCTTTTGTTTCCCGGTGGCGCGTTGGGCGCCGTTTGCTCTTGCTTGTTCGCGGCGGAGGATGCCGGTGGGGCGGAGCAATGTCTACAGCCCGGGGGCATGGCCCCATGCATGGCTCACCCTACGATCGATGCCTGCGATCTGGAACTGACCGCGCGAACATGCTTTTGTCCAGGACATGACCGAGCCGACACCGCAACAGATCGAACAGCTCACGCGTGCCTTCGAACGCTTCACGCGCAAGTTCAAGGTGGCGGAGGCTGCCGCCGCCGCGGATAACGCGCTCAACGCGCTGGATGCGCAGACGCTGGTGTTCGTCGGTGACAATCCCGGCTGCCTGATGGGCGATGTCGCGCGCTATCTCAACGTCGCCATGACCACCATGTCTTCCGCCATCGATCGCCTGGTGAAGAAGGCGCTGGTCGAGCGTCGGCGTCCCGAGGACAATCGCCGCTCGGTGGCCCTGACCGCCACCGACAAGGGCAAGCAGGTGGTCGAGGACCAGGTCGCAGGCTATCGCGCGGCCTGCTCCATGATGCTGCGCTCTCTTGATCCAACCGAGCGTAACGAATTGATCCGGTTGACGGAAAAAATTGCTGACAACGAATCTTGAACATTACGAAGTTCGTACTATTTCGAGGGTGCCGCCGGCCCTCAGCCGGCTCCTACGGAGACGCTCATGGCTATCGCCATCAACGGTACGGATTATTCGCTGCCCGATGATCCGCGGGTCTCGCTCCTCGATCTGCTGCGCGAACACGCCGGCCTGACAGGCACCAAGCTCGGCTGCAATCAGGGCGCCTGTGGCGCCTGCACGGTGCTCATTGATGGCGAGCGGGTGTTGTCCTGCCTGATGCTTGCGGTGCAGGCCGATGGGCGCGCGGTGACCACCATCGAAGGACTGAGCGAGCAGGGCGCGCTGCATCCGCTGCAGCAGGCCTTCATCGATCACGATGGCTTGCAGTGCGGCTATTGCACGCCCGGGCAGATCTGTTCGGCGATCGCCATGCTTGGCGAGATGCGTCGCGGCGATCCCAGTTATGTCACGATCGATCTTGCCGCGGGGGCGGGCAGCAGCACGCGCGAGGAAATCCGTGAGCGCATGAGCGGCAATCTGTGCCGCTGCGGCGCGCATCACGGCATCGTCGAAGCGATCGAAGACCAACTGTTGGGAGAGCGCGCATGACGCCGTTCATTTATCAGCGCGCGACCGACGCGGCCGAAGCGCTGACGCTCGCCAATGCCGGTCCGTGCCGTTTCCTCGGCGGCGGCACCAATCTCGTCGATCTGATGCGTCAGACGATCGAAGCGCCCGCCGCATTGGTGGATGTCAGCCTCATGCCGGCTGACATCGCGGAGGATGGCGATGGCGGCCTCATGATAGGCGCCGCCGTCCGCAACAGCACCCTGGCGGCGCATCCCGTGGTGCGCGCGCGCTATCCGATGCTGTCCCGCG
>SDZE01000274.1 GCA_004173095.1 Bradyrhizobiaceae bacterium | reverse complement strand
AGCACGTCGTCGGCGGTGACGTCGAGATCGGGATCATCGACCCGGTTGGTCATGTCCTCGACGGATTCGAACACCACGGCGCGGCCGGTATGCTGCATCAGTTTCGGCGACGCCGCCGCGTGTTTGATAACGGCGCTCCGCGGCGCCAGATTGCCGTGCAGGATGGCGAGGCCGCCCTCGCGCTTGATCGGATCGTCCTTGGATCGGATGACATCCTGCCCCGGCACCTCTTCCGCTTTGGCGACGATCTCGCGCAGCGTCTGGCCGTTGACCGACCTTGCATCGAGATCGATGAGATCGCCGAGCTGCTGCATGAGCTTGGGCACGCCGCCGGCGTGATGGAAATGCTCCATGTAGTGATCGCCGGACGGCTTCAGATCGACCAGCACCGGCACGTCGCGGCCGAGTTCGTCGAAGGCAGCGAGATCGATGCGGTTCGGCGTACGGTTCGCCATCGCCGTGAGATGGATCAAGCCATTGGTGGAGCCGCCGATGGCTTGCAGCACGACCTGCGCATTGCGGAACGAACCCGCGGTGAGGAATTCACTCGGCTTCGGTCCCTTGTTCTTCGCAAGCTCTGCGGCGACCTTGCCGCTGGCTTCGGCCGAGCGGAAGCGCTCGGCATGCGGCGCCGGGATGGTGGCACTCAACGGCAGCGACAGGCCCATGGCTTCGGTGATGCAGGCCATGGTGGAGGCTGTGCCCATCACCATGCAGGTGCCGACCGATGGCGCGAGCCGCGCATTGACGGCATCGATCTCCTGGGCATCGATCTCGCCGGCGCGGAACTTGCCCCACATCCGGCGGCAGTCGGTGCAGGCCCCCAGCACCTCGCCCTTGTGATGGCCGACCACCATCGGGCCGACCGGAATCACCACCGTCGGCAGATCGACGGACAATGCCGCCATGATCTGCGCCGGCAGTGTCTTGTCGCAACCACCGATCACGACGACCGCATCCATCGGCTGGGCGCGGATCATCTCCTCGGTATCCATCGCCATCAGGTTGCGCAGATACATCGAGGTCGGATGCGCAAAGCTCTCGCCGATCGAGATGGTCGGAAACACCATCGGCAGCGCGCCGGCCAGCATCACGCCGCGCTTCACCGCCTCGATAATCTGCGGAGAGTTGCCGTGACAGGGATTGTAATCGCTATGGGTGTTGGTGATGCCGACGATCGGGCGATCCAGCGCATCGTCGGAATAACCCATCGCCTTGATGAAGGCTTTGCGCAGGAACAGCGAGAATCCGGCATCGCCATAACTGGTGAGCCCTTTGCGCAATCCATCCGCCATCGTCGCGTTTCCCAATGCTTGTTTTGAATGTTTCTTATGAAGCGGCTGGGTTGGATGTCAATGCGGAGCCGTAGGGCTACCTCGGCGTCCAGACTTTGCTGAAATCGCCGGCGAACTCGGCGCTGCAGAATGCGCCGCCCTGATAGAAATCGCCGACCGGATCGGTCTTCAGCTTCGCCTGTTCCGCCATCGCATGATCGCGATAATCTTCGCCCTTCCCCGTCGGGCGATAGCCGAGCTCATAGGCGCGCGTATTGTCCCACCAGGCGCGTTCGTTATACGAGGCGCCATACAG
>SDZE01000114.1 GCA_004173095.1 Bradyrhizobiaceae bacterium | reverse complement strand
AGGCCGCCCGGCGCGAACAGCACCACGGCGATGAAGATCAGGCCGAAATAGAGCTGCCACACCTGCGTGAGGTCGGACAGTCCGAGCGACAGCAGCGTCACGAAGATGGCGCCGACGATCGGACCGATGAAGAAGCCGACGCCGCCGATATAGGTGGCGAACAGCACGGTGCCGGATTGCACGGCGCCGAGATAGGCCGAGTTGGCGATCTCGAAATTGATTGCCGCCAGCGCGCCCGCGATGCCGGCGAAGAAGCCGGCGAAGCAGAAGGCGAGGTAGCGGATCACATGCGGATCGTAGCCGACGAACTGGACGCGTTCGGGATTGTCGCGCACGGCATTGCACATGCGGCCGAGGGGCGTGCGGGTGAGGGCATACATGGCGATGACAGCAATCAGCGTCCAGGCTGCGACCAGATAATAGATCTGGATCTGCGGGCCGAAGCTGAAATCGAACAGCCGCAGCACCTTGGTGCGATTGGCCGAGACGCCGGCCTCGCCGCCGAAAAACGTGCGCAGGATCAAAGCGGAGGATGCCACGAGTTCGGCCAGGCCGAGCGAAATCATCGCGAAGGCCGTACCCGAACGTTTGGTCGAAACCCATCCCAGCAGCATCGCGAAGATCAGCCCCGCCATGCCGCCGATCAGCGGCACCAGCGGCAGCGGAATCGCAAACTTGTTTCTGGCAATGATGTTGATGGCATGGATCGCGAGAAACCCGCCAAGCCCGTAATAGACGGCGTGGCCGAACGACAGCATGCCGGTCTGGCCGAGCAGGATGTTATAGGACAGCGAGAAGATGATCGAGATGCCGATCAGGCTGAAGGTGGTCAGCGATCCGCCAGACGAGAAAATCTTCGGCAGGATGATGAGGGCGGCGGCCGCGATCACCCAGACGCCGTAGAACTTGAGGCGATCGGAGGCGGAGGGCACCGGCGGCGCGATGGTCATGGTGGCGTCGCTCATGTTTCACGGGTCCCGAGCAGGCCCATCGGGCGGAAGATCAGGATCAGCACCAGCAGCACATAGGGCATGATCGGCGCGATCTGGGCGATGGTCACGTTCCAGATGTCGGATAGCCAGGTGGTGGCGAGATCAGGGCTCAGCGGCCCGAAGGCGCCGGCCAGCGAGCCGTTCATCGAGACGGCGAATGTCTGCACCAGGCCGATTAGCAGCGATGCGATGAAAGCGCCGGGCAGCGAGCCGAGACCGCCGACCACCACGACCACGAACAGGATCGGGCCGAGCAGACCGGCCATGTTGGATTGCGTCACCAGTGCCGGTCCGGCGATGACGCCGGCGACCGCAGCCAGCGCGGTGCCGACGCCGAACACCAGCATAAAGATGCGTCCGACATTGTGGCCGAGATGGCCGACCATGTGCGGATGGGTGAGGGCCGCCTGCACGATCAGACCGACGCGGGTCTTCTTCAGCGCAATCAGCAGACCGACGAAGATGATGATCGAGATCACCAGCATGAAGATCTTGAAGGCAGGATAATTGGTCGAGAACAGCGTGAAGGCCGGAAAATCCAGCAGCGCCGGCACGCGGAAGTCCACCGGGCTCTTGCCCCATACGATCGACACGATCTCCTC
>SDZE01000196.1 GCA_004173095.1 Bradyrhizobiaceae bacterium | reverse complement strand
GGGAGAAGGTGGCGTCGCGAAGCGACGACGGATGAGGGGGACTCTCCACGCGCTCGGAGCACATGGAGAGCCCCCTCACCCGACTTCCACGCGCTTCGCGCGCTGCAGTCGACCTCTCCCCGCAAGCGGGGCGAGGTTAGACAGCGCTCACGCGCTTACGCCCCCACGACCAGAGCCCCAAATTCCACGCCACGCATGTCGCCAGCGCCAGGCTCAGCGCGATGGCTGAGCCGAAGCGTAGCGCCGTCACATGCATCAGCGTGATCGCGATGCCGAAGCCCATCAGACCCCAGCCGCCATTGGCGATCACGGCGGCTGTCGGCGGGCCGCCGATGCGGGGATGCAGGATCAGCATCAGGCTGGTGAACACGATCGGATAAAGTGCCAGTATGCCGCTGCCGGTCGGACCGATGGTGGCGGAGAGCGTGACCACGGCACCGACCAGCGTCGCGACGAGCACTGCACGCAGCGGGATGTCGTACCAGCGACGCGTGATGAGCGGCATCCTGGCGTGGCGATATCGCTGCATCAGTGGCAGGCAGATCGCGAAGGTGACGACATTGACGGCGATGCCGCCGAGCAGCGTCCAGTCGATCATCTGCATCAGATAGGCCAGGCCGATCCACACGACCACCGCCGCACCCAGGCTCACCACGACATTGTTGCGCTGAGCCAGGAAAATGTAAGTGAGGCCGAGAAACATCGTCGCCGCATTGATCGGCAGGCTCACGAGCGCGCCCTGCGCGATAAAGGCGGCGTCGTGATCCAGGGCGAGGAAAACGTAGGATGGCCCGGCCGAGATCGGCAGCGTGGCCACCAATGCGCCGATCACCGGGCCGGAGCGCTCCGTGATGATGGAGGCGGCAATCACGAACGCCGCCGTGACCGCCATGCGTGAAGCGAGAGTCAGAATAAAAACGAGTTCGGGAGACATCAAGCAACTCTCGTCATGCGCGGGCTTGTCCCGCGTATCCACGTCTTCAGCAAGTGCAAAGACGTGGGTGGCCGGGACGCGCCCGGCCATGACGATGAATCACACCCTGTTCAGCGTCACCGACACTTTCGGGCCGTTCTTGATGGTCTGGTAGACGACACAATAGCGTTCGGTGAGCTTCAGCAGCAGATCGAGCTTCTCTTGCGGTGCATCGGTCTCAACATCGAAGCGCAGGCGGATTTCGGCGAAGCCGACCGGGGCTTCCTTGTCGACGCCGAGGGTGCCGCGGAAATCGAGATCGCCTTCGGCAACCACATGGCCGGACGTCAGTGGAATCTCGACGGCGGTGGCGACTGATTTGAGCGTGACGCCCGCGCAGGCGACCAGCGCTTCCAGCAGCATGTCGCCGGAGCAGAGTTCAAGGCCGGAGCCTCCGGTCGCCGGATGCAGGCCGGCGGCGGCGATCTGACGGCCGGTTTCGACCTTGCAGGCGATGCCGTCACTGTCGATCGAACCTTTGGCCTTCAACGTGATGAAAGCAGCCTGCGGATCTGTCTTGTAGCGGTCTTTGATCGGCGCCTGGGTGGCGCGGAGCGTGGCGGCGTCCATGATGTCTCTCCCTGTGATCTGTTGGTTGCAGCTTTAATCGTGTGGCGAATCGAAGTCA
>SDZE01000426.1 GCA_004173095.1 Bradyrhizobiaceae bacterium | reverse complement strand
GTCGAGCCGCTGGCGCTGCGCCTGACGGTGGCCGGCGCGTTCTAAGCGTGCCGCAGCGCAGCTTGCGCATTTCAGAGGCCCGGATCATCATTCCGCCAACGACAAGCAAATAGCGGGGGAACGATGTCCAATGTGTCACTCCTTGCATGCCTTCATCTTGTGGCGGTCGCCGTCGGGCTGGGAGCGGTGATTCCGGCAGCGCACGCAGCCAGCTTTGTCTATGTCGGCAATGCCGATAGCCAGGACATCAGTGTTCTCGAGCTCAAGCCGAATGGCGACATCACGCCCATCGAGACCGTCGCCGTGCCCGGACCGACCAAACCGGGAGGTTCGCTGCCGCTGGCGATCAGTCCGGAGAAACACAGGCTGTACGCCGCGCTGCGCAATGAGCCTTACACGGTCGTGACCTTCGACATCGACCCCAAAACCGGCCGATTGAAACTTGTCGGGCCCGGTCCGCTCGCCGATTCCATGGCCTATATCACCATCGACCGCACCGGCCGCTTCCTGCTCGGTGCCAGTTACGGCGGCAACAAGGTCACGGTGAATGCCATCGGCCCCGATGGCGTGGTGGCACCGGCGCAGCAGGTGGTCGATACGCAGCCGAACGCGCATGCGATCATCTTCGATCCCACCAATCGCTATGTCCTGCATACGAGCCTCGGCGGCGATGTCGTCTATCAGCAGAAATTCGAGGCCAGGACGGGCAAGCTCTCGGCCAACGATCCGCCGACCGTCAGCGTCAAGGCCAAAGGCGGCCCGCGCCACCTGATCTTCTCTCCTGACAAGAAGTTCGTCTATCTGCTGAACGAGCTCGATGCAGCGATCTATGTGTTTCCATGGGACGCCGCAACCGGAACGCTCGGACGGGAAACGCAAGTGGCCAGTGCGCTTCCGAAAGATGCTGACGGCAAAGCTCTTGAAATCAAGCCTTGGGCCGCGGACATCCATCTGACGCCCGACGGCAAGTATCTCTACGCATCCGAACGCACCAGCAGCACATTGGCGGCGTTTCGCGTCGATGCGAAGACGGGTGCACTGACGGGCATCGGCAGCTTCGCCACGGAAAAGCAACCCCGTGGCTTCGCCATCGATCCCACCGGTCGCTATCTGCTCGCCGTCGGGCAGATGTCCAACAGCATGACCAGCTATGCCATCGACAAGAAGACGGGCGTGCTGAGCAAGTTGAAGCAGATACCGATGGGCCGAAACCCGAACTGGGTGGAGATCGTGGCACTGCCGTAAGCGGCTGCGCGCACCAAGCTGTGCCTCATCCTGAGGAGCGTGCATCTTGCGCGCGTCTCGAAGGATGGCGTGCGGCATTCATGGTTCGAGACGGCGCCAAGGGGCGCCTCCTCACCATGAGGACGGCGGGCGCCGCTATCCCTTCGCCCGCGCGACATTCGCAATGCGCTCGGGCACGCCGAATTCGGTGCGGCAGACATCCGCCAGCACCGCGATGCCGTCGCGGATGTCCTGATGCGTCGGGCTGGCGAAGCAGATGCGGATGCGGCTATGCGCGTGGTGTTGATCGACCGACCATTCCGGCCCCGGATTGATCGAAACGCCGGCTTTCAGCGCCGCCCGCGACAGCCGCATGGCATCCATA
>SDZE01000646.1 GCA_004173095.1 Bradyrhizobiaceae bacterium | reverse complement strand
GCTTCGCGCTGGGTCTTGCGATAGGCGCTGGCGGTGGTGCCGAAACGGGCGCGAAAGCTGCGACTGAAATGCGCCTCGCTGCTGAAGCCGAGATCGGCTGCCAGCTTCGACAGACGCCGCGTTTCCAGGGGATCGCTGAGCGCAGCCTGCACGGCGAGCAACCGGCGTTCCTGCACATGTTTCATGATGCCGCCGTGCTCCGCCAGCACGCGATAAAGCGTGGCCCGCGAGATATCGAGCTTTTGGGCCAGCCATTCCGGTGACAGGTCCGGATAGGCGAGGTTGTCGCGGATCGCCGCTTCGGTCAAAGCAAGGATGGTATCGTCGGCTTTTTTCTGCTGCTCGAATTTGTCGTCTGGCGCGGCAGTCAGCAGCCGCTTGAGAAAATCCACCGTGTCGGCGACGGTGGCTTCAACATCAGCCTCGGTGAGCTGGGCGCTGCGTTCCTGCAACGAGCGAATATGCGCCGCGAGCAGGTCGTTTCGAAACGGATCGAGCTTCGGTTTCATCCTCTGCAGCGGAGCATCGCCGAGTAGCACGCGCGGCACGATCAGCGAAATCGTGTTCGATGCGAAGGCGCGCGTGTTCACGGGGTGCGCGAGGTCGATCATGGCGACCTTGCCGGGGCCGATGGTGGTCTGCTGGCCGGTGATTTCGCCATTGAAGCCGCCGGTCAGATAGAGATGCAGCAGCAGATGATCGGGGGTTGCCGCAATGCGCCCGGTGTCGCGGACGAAGTCCTGAGTCGTAAAAGCGACTTTGGCGATGATGATACTGCCGATGATGACGCCGGAGGCCGATCCTGTGGGGGTCTTCTTGCCGGGACCAGCCGCGCGCGGCTCGAACAGTGGCGCCAACACGGCGCTCCAGGTTGCAAAGGCCGTAGCCTCGTCGAGGCCCGTTGTGACGTAATAAAGACGGGGCAGCGACGACATGGCGTGCGATCAGGCCTTGCTCAAAAACTAAAGTCTAACTGGTGGGGAGTGGTTCGCCATAAAGCGATGGAATGACCCTAACGCTCCTGGTCGGACTAAACGACAACTACGTTAATCTCGGTTTTGATAGTTGGATTCGTGGTGAACGGCATCGCCGCGGCAAGGTCTCGATGCATTCACGCCGGTTCCGTATGTTGCGCTTCTGCAAAGTGTAGTTCGTCAGATCATTCTCATCGCCAATGAGACGCTAGGTCAAGAGAAACCGCAGGTTGCGCGCGGGATAAGCCATTATCGCGCTGTCACCCAGAAATCAGCTCGTACTAGAAGTGAGCCAACAGGTTGCGTGGACGGGGTGAATGCCCGGCGGCGACGACATGGGGGCAATGTGTGCGGCGGGCTGCTGCATGCATGACAGAGTGAATTAAGGGGACGTCACGTGGGGACTGTCGGCGGTACGCGTCGGATTTCGACGCTGTTTTTGTGCACCACGCTGCTGAGCAGTGCGTGGTTTTCGATGCCATCGCTGGCCGCAGACCCGATCAATCTTCAGACTTGGCCGCTCGACCTGATCAAGGCCGGTAAGGCCTACGAGCGCGGTTTCACCGGTGCAGGCGTGACCGTGGCAGTGGCCGACAGTGGCTTCGACACGGGCCACGTCGCGTTGTCCAACAAGTTCAGCGCGACGCTTGGGCGCAACTATCTCGTCCTCGACGGCACCACATACAATCCCTCAGAATTGACGCCGCAAAGCGGCAAAAAATTTGACGCGCATGGGACGCATGTCGCCGGCATTATTGCTGCCGCCAAGGTCTTGGGCGTCGATATGCACGGTGTGGCCTATGACGCTAATCTGATCCCCATCCGCACCGTTATCGCCAACGATATTTATAGCTATGCGCCCGGAATTGACGGTGATGCAGCGCCGCTGAACTACTTCGCCTCGCTGCGCAACGTCATGGTCTACAATGCCAGCTACGGGCCGAGCAGGCCCGAGGGCGCCCCCGCACAGACGGTCTGGGCGAACACGTTGCCGTCCAGCCAGGCGGAGGTGGATGCCATCAAGAGCGTGTTCCAGAGTGGCAAGATCATCGTAGCGGCGACCGGCAATGATCGCAGGTCAGATCCCGTCGCCGGAAAGAACCCAAGCGGGATAGCGCTCTATCCCTATATCACGCCGGCACACAACAATACGAGCGTCTATGAATCCTACGGCTTAAATCCTGATCTGTCCGGATTTCAACGACAAAACGGGCAAATCATCGGCGTCATGTCGATTGGCCCGACAAAGGCTGCAGCCTGGTATTCCCAACTGTGCGGCGTCACCGCTAGCTGGTGCGTAGCAGCGCCGGGCGGTGACAATGAGAAGGGAGCGCAGGTTCTTTCGACAATCCCCTACACGAACCTATACAACTTTGACCAAGGCACATCGATGGCTGCGCCGGTCGTGTCCGGTGCATTGGCAGTGCTGATCCAGGCCAGTCCGACCTACAATGCGCAGGATCTGTCGCGCCTCTTGTTTTCAACCACCGAGGATCTCGGCGCGCCAGGTATCGATGCGGAATTCGGCCATGGCCTGGTTCGGCTGGATCGCGCGACCGATGGCGTGACTACACTGGCGGCCAATGAGACCAAGTCGGTCGCATCTAACACGACCGAATACTGGAGCCGGCCACTGACCACGGATGGGTCCTTCAGCAAGACCGGTGAAGGCATCCTGACGATTTCCGGGCGCACCAATGTGAAAGGCGATGTCTTCGCGCAGCTCGGCACGCTGGCTGTCGATGGTACACTCTCGGTGCAGACCGGCAGCAAGCTGAATGTCGCGCAGCCGGCAACGCTTGCAGGCTTTGGCGTCGTCGTGGGCGACAGCATGGTGGCCGGCACGCTTTCGCCAGGCAAGATGGCCAATTACGGCGATCTGGTCGCATATGGCTCGATCCCAGTTGGCACTGTGCTGCAGGGCAACTCGATCGGATCGCTCACGTTCAACGGCAATGTCACGCTCACCTCGACCGCGAATACGCGGATTGACGTCGATGGCACGCTGATCGTGCCGGGTGGTCCCGGCACGTATGACAAGATTTATGTCAGCGGTGCCGGCAACATATTCTATGCCGGAGGTACGCTGACGCCTGTGTTGCGCGGGAGCATCGGCACGGTCAGCAACTACACGCCGGCGATTGGTACCCAGCTTGCCTTTGTTCAGGCACAGAACGGCGCCAGCACAGGCGGAAGTTTCTCCGGCTTGACCCAGCCGATCTCCGGCCTGCCGACCAACGGCCGTTTCGATGTGATTTACAGTTCGATCGCGATCACGCTCGCTGTAACGCCGGCGAGCTATGGGGTGCTCGCAAACACCAACCAGCTTAATGAGAGTCAGAAGTTTTTCGCTGACCTCCTCGACAAGCAACGCCCGCAGGCGGGTCTCCTGCCGAGTTCGGCGGAAAAGACCCTGTTCGACGCAATCTACAAGATCAACACCGGTGCCGAATTCGAGAAGACAGTGTCGCAGCTCGGCGGTCCGGGCCAACCGGCCGTCGCCAGCGCGTCGCTGCAGGCCTTCGCCGGGTTCCTCGGTGCCATCGGCGATCGTCAGGATGCGCTCGCCTTTGGAAGCGAGCAAGGCCAGAACGGCATCGCACAGAACTTCGCGTTGTCCTATGCGGGCCCCAACCTGATGACTGCGCAGACCAGCTCGGCCTTGAATGCCCTCGCCAGTATTCCGCCAGCGCAGCGCGTACAAGACGGCTGGACCATGTGGGGGCAGGGTTTCGGTCGCAGCGCCCGGGTCGGCGACAGTGGCGGACTATCCGGCTCGCAGGCGATGAGCGCCGGCTTCACGCTTGGCGCCGATCGCTGGTTCTCCAACAATCTGATCGCGGGCGGCGCATTCGGCTATGCGCGGACCACCGCCACCAGCACGGACATCAAGGGCAATTCGGACACTTATGCCGGCGCTGCCTATGCCAGCTGGACGCCGGGCGCCGCCGTGATCGACTTCCGCCTTGCGGCCGGCCCAAGCCAGATGTCCACGACGCGCCAGATGATCCTGGCTCCGTCGGGCCTGCAAGGCAGCGCAAACGGGATCGGCATCGGCACCTCGCTCGAAGCGGGCTATCGGTTCGCGTTGACGCCCGACGTACTCCTCAAACCTTATGTCGGCCTGAACTGGCAAGGTTTCCGCCGCGATGGCTACAACGAAACGCCATTCGGGATCGGCCTCGCTTATGCGGCCCAGACCTACGACAAGTTGATGACCACTGTTGGCGGCGCAATGAGCGCGAAGCTGCGTACCACTGATGGCACCACGCTGGTGCCTGAATTGAAGCTCGGCTGGGGCCATGACCTGCGCGACACGACGCTGGTGAGTCAGGCTGCGTTGATCGATCAGCCGTTCCTCGTGGCGGCCGCATCGCCCGGCCGCGATGCGGCGCTTGTAGGTGCCAAATTGTCAGGATGGCGGACTGAAACGTTCCGGCTGTTCGGTGCATACAACGGCGAATATCGCAGCAACGCCATCAGCCATCAGCTTTCGGCCGGCGCGCGCTTCATCTGGTGACATCGACGGACTGATGCGGGCCGGTCGGTCCTCGTCGGTTCAGCTCCATAGCAACGTCTTCAAACTTTCAGGGATTTATGATGCGCATTCTCGCTGCAGCAGTGCTTTGCACCGCATTGACCGGTTGTGCCGGTCGGTCTCCGGACCCGGTTGCCGTCGTGCAGCCTCAGGATCAATACATGGACTGCGCAGCCATCGGCGCAGAGGTGCAGGCCAACAATGCCAAGGTGCAGCAACTGGCGGCCGACAAGGGTATGAAGACCACCCAGAACGTCGCGGCCGGCGTCGCTGGCGTGTTCATTCCCGTCTTGTGGTTCGGTATGGATTTTCAGGACACCGCCGACAAGGAGACAAGTGCGCTGCAAAGCCGGCAGCAATATCTCGCCACGCTGGCCGGTCAGCGCCGCTGCGGCGAAGCACCGGCAGTTGCCGCAGCGCCAAAGCGCCGCGCCAAGAGCTGATACCAAAATAAACTAGCGCGCGGCAGCCAGCGCAGCAAAGCCGCGCTCCAGATCGGCCTTGAGGTCGTCGAGGCTTTCGAGGCCGATATGCAGGCGCAGCGTCGGGCCGCCGGGCGCCCATGTGGTTGCCGTGCGATAGTCGCTGCATTCGAACGGGATGATGAGGCTCTCGAAGCCGCCCCATGAATAGCCCATGCCGAACAGTTTGAGCGTATCGAGCAGGGCGTCGACGGCCTTTTGCGACACCGGCTTCAGGACGATACTGAACAGGCCGGACGCGCCGGTGAAATCGCGCTTCCAGATGGCATGACCGGGATGGTCGGGCAGCGCGGGGTGCAGCACTTGCAGCACTTCCGGTCGCGCCTTCAACCATTGCGCCATCTCCAAGCCGGCGCGCTGGTGATGAGCGAGGCGCACCGACATGGTGCGCAGCCCGCGCAGCGCGAGGAAGACGTCGTCCGGCCCGGCACAGATGCCAAGCAGCTTGATGCCCTCGCTGATCTTCGGCCATGCGGCCTCGTTGGCCGAGATGGTGCCAAACATGATGTCGGAATGGCCACCGATATATTTGGTCGCGGCCTGGATGCTGATATCGACGCCTTGCTCGAGCGAACGGTGATACAGCGGCGTCGCCCAGGTGTTGTCGTCAATCACCAGCGCGCCATGCTGGTGGGCGATGCTGGCGATAACAGGCACGTCCGGCATCTCGAAGGATTGCGAGCCGGGCGCCTCGACCATCACGGCGCGAGTGTTCGGCTTGATCAGCGCCGCGATGCCGGCGCCGATCAGTGGATCGAAATAGGTGGTCTGGATGCCCAGGCGCGCCAGCATGCCGTTGCAGAAATTGCGGGTCGGACGATAGGCGCTGTCGGAGACCAGAAGGTGGTCACCGGCCTGCAGCACCGACAGCAGCGTTGTCGAGATCGCAGCAAGGCCGGACGGCACGAGGCCGACGCCCGCACATTTGGGGCCTTCCAGCGCCATCAGCGCCTGCTGCAGCGCCTTGGTGGTCGGTGTGCCATGGCGGCCATACTGATATTCGCTGCGATGCGCGTGCAGATCGTCGGCGGTCGGATACAGCACAGTCGAGCCGCGCACCGTGGGTGGATTGACAAAGCCCCATTGGCCGGCGGTGTCGCGGCCGGCGGTGACGATCACCGTATCGGTATCGAGCGAAGAGGTGCCGTGATTGTCGGATGATGCCATTGAAATGCGCCTGCCGGGTCTGGTGTTTTGCCGCAGCCGGGACAGTGAGCCCGCACATTGCTGCAGCAGCAGTAAGCCGATACGCCAAGTTCCGCGTCAACCCCTTGACCCGACTGGCAGATCGTTCTCGTCTGCGGGCCTTGCCGCCCCAATCGACGCCGATTCGGCACACGCAGTTTGACCAAGACGGCGTTGCGGCCTTTCCGGAGCGGCGACATGTCGGTATGGAACTGATCGAACGGTTCGGCATTCAGTTCTTCGTGCAGTTTTGCGCCGATCCGTGGCCGCAAGCTCTCCCCTGAGAAAGGCTCCTCCATGAAATCCGCGACCTTGATGCTCACCCTCGCAATCGCAGCCGCATGGTCGGCGCAGGGCGCGTCGGCGCAAACGCTGAAAACCGTCAAGGACCGCGGCCTGCTGTCCTGCGGCGTGACACAGGGGTTGCCGGGCTTCTCGGCGCCGGACGACCGCGGCAACTGGGCGGGGCTCGACGTCGATCTCTGTCGCGGCATCGCGGCTGCGATCTTCAACGACGCTACCAAGGTGAAATATGTGCCGCTGTCGGCCAAGGATCGCTTCACGGCGCTGCAATCCGGCGAAATCGACGTGTTGTCGCGCAACACCACATGGACGCTGTCGCGCGACACCTCGCTGGGTGTGAATTTCGCCGGCATCAATTATTACGACGGGCAGGGCTTCATGGTCCGCAAGTCACTGAAAGTGAATTCCGCACTGGAGCTCAACAGCGCAACGGTGTGCCTGCAGACCGGCACCACCAACGAGCAGAATCTTGCCGACTTCTTCAAGGGCAACAACATGAAATACGAGGTGGTTGCGTTTTCGACCGCCGATGAAGTGGTCAAGGCGTATGAGTCCGGCCGTTGCGACGCGTTCACCGCGGACATCTCCCAGCTTTATGCCGAGCGCCTCAAGCTGACCACGCCAGCGGAACATGAGGTGCTGCCGCAGGTGATTTCCAAGGAGCCACTGGGGCCGCTCGTGCGCCATGGCGATGACCAATGGCTCGACGTGGTGCGCTGGGTGCTGTTTGCGCAGCTCAATGCCGAGGAATATGGGATCACGCAGAAGAATGTCGATGAACAGGCCAAGTCCGACAAGCCCGAATTGAAGCGCATCTTCGGTACCGATGGCAGCTTGGGCGAACAACTCGGGCTCACCAAAGACTGGTTCCAGCGCATCATCAAGGCAACCGGCAATTACGGCGAGAGCTTCGACCGCAATGTCGGATCGAGCTCGAAACTCGGCATCGCCCGCGGGTTGAACCAGCTCTGGAACAAGGGTGGCATCATGTACGCGCCGCCGATCCGCTGAGCGCAACGCTGCGCATCATCATGAGCTCCGAAGCCAGACGACCGCCGCTGCAATTCGGCGCCCGACTTCGCCGCGCCTTGGGCGGGCAGGCGGGCTGGCGCGGTTTCGCGCTTCAGGTCGTGCTGGTGATCGCCCTTCTCTGGATCGCGCATGCGATCATCGACAACGCACGTGCCAATCTGGCGACGCAGAAAATCGCCTCGGGCTTTGGTTTCCTGTGGAGCACCGCGGGCTTCGGCGTCAGCCAGACGCTGATCCCCTACTCGGAATCCGACACCTATCTGCGAGTATTGCTGGTCGGCCTGACCAACACACTGGTGGTTTCGCTGGTCGGCATCGTTTTTGCGACCATCATCGGTTTCATCGTCGGGCTCGGGCGGCTGTCGCCGAACTGGCTGCTGGCACGGATTGCCGGGGCCTATGTGGAAGTGATCCGCAATCTGCCGCTGCTGTTCCAGATCCTGTTCTGGTACCTCGCCGTGCTCGCGGCCTTGCCCAATCCGCGCCAGAGCATTTCACTCTTCGACAGCGTGTTTCTCAGCAATCGCGGGTTCGGCATGCCGAAGCCGATCGGCACCGAAGCACTGTTACCGTTTGGAATCGCCATCGTCGGCGCCATCGGGATAGCGGTCATGCTTCGCGCCTATGCGCGGCGGCGGCTGTTTGCGACCGGGCAACGGTTGACGATCTGGCCGGTAGTCACAGGCGCGCTTGTGGGATTGCCTTTGTTGGCCGCTTCGATCTTTGGTGCGCCGCTCGCTTTCGAATATCCGGTACTGCGCGGATTCAATTTCGCCGGCGGCCTGCGTGTGGTGCCTGAATTCGCTGCTCTCGCCATTGCGCTCTCGACCTATTCGGCCGCTTTCATTGCCGAGATCGTGCGCGCCGGCGTGCAATCGGTGCATCGGGGGCAGGCGGAGGCGGGTGCCTCGCTCGGCCTCAAACGCAGCGACGTGATGCGGCTGATCGTGGTGCCGCAGGCCATGCGCGTGATCCTGCCGCCGCTGACCAATCAATATCTGAACCTGACGAAGAATTCGTCGCTGGCGGTGGCGATCGGCTATCCCGATCTGGTCTCGGTGTTCGCCGGCACGACGTTGAGCCAGACAGGGCAGGCGATCGAAATCATCGCCATTACCATGGCGATCTATCTGGTGATCTCGCTGATCACCAGCGGCCTCATGAGCCTGTACGGCGCGCGCATGTCGCGGAGCATGGGCGCATGAGCGAGACCGCCTATATCGCGACAACGACAATCCCAGCGCGCCGTGCGCCGATGCGCATGACGGGGGCGTGGGGCCTGGTCCGCACGCGTCTCTTGAATTCGCCGACCAATATCCTGCTTACGATCCTCTGTGCTTTACTGCTGTGGTTCACCGTGCTTCCGACCGTCAGATTCCTGCTGGTCGACGCGGTGTGGCAGGGCAGCGACCGCAATGCCTGTCTGCCCGAAACAGTCGGCAGGCCGGTCGGCGCGTGCTGGCCGTTCATTCAGGCAAAACTCTCGCAGTTCATCTACGGCTTTTATCCCGCCAGCGAGCGCTGGCGCGTCGATCTGACGTTCCTGCTCGGCGCAATGCTGCTGGTGCCGCTGCTGATCCCGCAGCTGCCGGCCAAGGCGGCCAATGCAGCGCTGTTCTTTCTCGGATTTCCGATCATCGCCTTCTTGCTGCTGCACGGCGGCTATGGCGGATTGACGGTGGTGCCGACGCGGCTGTGGGGCGGCATGCTGGTGACGCTGGTGGTGGCCATCACCGGCATCGTCGCGTCGATGCCGATCGGCATCGCGCTGGCGCTGGGACGGCGGTCGAGCATTCCGCTGATCCGGTTCGGTTGTATCGCCTTCATCGAGTTCTGGCGCGGCGTGCCGTTGATCACCGTGCTGTTCTTCGCGACCTATATGCTGCCGTTGTTTCTGCCCGGCAATTTCACCGTCGACGGTCTCGTCCGCGTGCTGATCGGCGTCGCTTTGTTTGCCGGCGCCTATAATGCTGAAGTCATCCGGGGCGGATTGCAGGCGATCCCGCGCGGGCAGGCGGAGGCGGCAAGCGCACTCGGCTTGTCATGGTGGAGGACAACGCGCCTCGTCGTGCTGCCACAGGCGTTGCGCCACGTTATCCCCGGTTTGGTTAACAGCTTCATCGCGCTGTTGAAGGATACCTCCCTGGTGTCGATCGTTGCGCTGTTCGATCTGCTCGGGCAATTGCGGGCCGCGTTCGCCGATCCCGCCTGGTCGTCGCCGAGCACGCTCTTCACGGGCTTCGCTTTCACCGGCATCATCTATTTCGTGATGTGCTTCGGCATGTCGCGTTATTCGCTGTTTGTCGAGCGTCGGCTCAACGCACATCGACGGAGATGAAGTTCATGAGCGTGAGCGCCCATCCGATCGTCGGCATCGCAGGCCTGAACAAGTGGTTCGGCGAATTTCATGTGTTGCGGGATATCGATCTCGACGTCGGCGCCGGCGAGCGCATCGTCATCTGCGGTCCCTCGGGCTCGGGCAAATCGACGCTGATCCGTTGCATCAACGCGCTGGAAGAGTTTCAGGAAGGCCGCATCACCGTCGATGGCATCGAGCTTGGCCCCAACCTGCAGCGCGTTGATGATATCCGGCGCGAGGTCGGCATGGTGTTTCAGAGTTTCAACCTGTTTCCGCATCTCACGGTGCTGGAGAACTGCACGCTGGCGCCGATCTTCGTTCGCCACATGTCGAAGAAGGACGCCGAAGCAACTGCGATGCAATATCTGGAACGCGTGCGCATCCCCGACAAGGCACATAGCTATCCCGGCCAGTTATCCGGCGGGCAGCAGCAGCGCGTCGCCATCGCGCGGGCGCTGACCATGAATCCGAAAGTGATGCTGTTCGACGAGCCGACCTCGGCACTCGATCCCGAGATGGTGAAAGAGGTGCTCGACACCATGGTCGACCTCGCCAGCGAAGGCATGACTATGCTGGTGGTCACGCATGAAATGGGGTTTGCGCGACAGGTGGCCAACCGCGTTGTTTTCATGGACTCCGGGCAGATCATCGAGGTGAACAAGCCCGGGTCGTTCTTCGATCATCCGCAACACGAGCGCACAAAGCTTTTTCTGGGACAGATTTTGCGCTAGTCCCGCTTTGATGTGCTCACAACGAAGGTGATGCTCACACCTTCTCCAGCGGCAGCTTGATATCGGTCTTGCGCTCCAGCCAGTCCGGCACCGGCAGATTCTTGCTGCGCATGAAGGCCGGGTTGTACAGCTTCGACTGATATCGTCCGCCGGAGTCGCACAGGATGGTGACGATCGTCTTTCCTGGCCCGAGCTGCTTGGCAAGGCGGATGGCGCCGGCGATGTTGACGCCGCTGGAGCCTCCGAGGCAGAGGCCTTCGTGCTGGAGCAGATCGTAGATCACCGCGACAGCTTCTTCGTCGGAAATCAGGAAAGCGGCATCGACATTCGGTTTGGCCTGCTGCGCGATCGGCGTGATGCGGCCGAGCCCGATGCCCTCGGTGATTGATCCGCCCGGCGATACTTTCGCCTCGCCGGTTCTGAAATACTCGTACATCGCGCCACCATGCGGATCGGCGCAGCCGATCACGATGCCAGCGTTTTTTTCCTTCAGATAGGAGCTTGTGCCGGCGAGGGTGCCGCCGCTGCCCACAGCGCAGATGAAGCCGTCGATCTTGCCGTCCGTCTGCCGCCAGATTTCAGGCCCGGTCGATTCGTAATGCGCCTTGGCATTGTCGAGATTATTCCATTGATCGCCATACAGAACACCATTGGGTTCGGTCTTGCGTAACTGATCGGCGAGCCGCCGGCCCAGATGCTGAAAATGGTTCGGATTGGAATAGGGAACGACCGGCACCTCGATCAGTTCGGCGCCGGCAAGCTTCAGCATGTCTTTCTTTTCCTGGCTCTGCGAGTCAGGAATCACGATGATGGTCCGATAGCCGCGTGCGCTCGCCACCACCGCAAGTCCGATGCCGGTGTTGCCGGCGGTGGATTCGACCACCAGCCCGCCGGGCTTGAGGTCACCACGCTTCTCCGCTTCCAGGATCATCCACTTGCCGGCGCGGTCCTTCACCGACTGACCGGGATTCATGAATTCCGCCTTGCCGAGAATGGTGCAGCCGGTCAGTTCGGAGGCGCGCTTCAGCTTGATCAGAGGCGTGTTACCGACGGCCTCGACGACGTCTTTGTTGAAAATCATGGTGCTGCAATTCTCGGCGGTTGACGATGTTCCGTTCAACCTAATGAGCGCAGCCGGTCCGTACAAGGGAAGCAGGGGCATGGCAGCAAGCGGCAACGAAACCAGACACGGTGAGCGTTATTTCGCTTTTGCGAACACCACCTGCCGCACGTCGATATTTCCTGACAGGAAGCCGGCCTCACAATAAGCCAGGTAGTATTCCCACAGCCGCCGGAAGCGTTCGTCGAAGCCGAGCGGCGTGAGATTCGGCCACGCGGCGCGGAAGTTTTCTCTCCAGAGAGCGAGCGTTTTGGCATAATCAAGCCCGAAAACGCGCTCCTGGATAACAGGCACCTCAAAACGTTTGCCGAGTGATTGCAGAATCTCCGGCGATGGCAGCATGCCGCCTGGAAACACGTAACGCTGAATGAAATCGATTTCGCTGCGATAACCGCGGAAGAACTTGTCCTGGATGGTGATGGCCTGAATGCCCGCGAGGCCGCCGGGCTTCAAGCGATCGCGGATCTGGGCGAAATAGCGCGGCCAGAACTGCTCGCCGACCGCCTCGATCATCTCGATCGACGCAATGCGGTCATAGGTGCCGCGCTCGTCGCGATAATCCTGGAAACGGATCTCGACCTTGTCGGCCAAGCCCGCATCCTGCATCCGCTGGCGCGCGAAGTCGCGCTGTTCGGTGCTGATGGTAAGACCGACCACCCTGGCATCGTAGTTCTTCGCGACATACTCGGCGAAGCCACCCCAGCCGCAGCCGATCTCGAGCACGGTCTGGCCTGGCCTGAGATCGATGGCTTCGGCGAGGCGGCGATATTTGTTGTGCTGGGCGGCGGTGAGATCCTGCGTGCCGTCCTCGAAGATCGCCGAGGAATAGGTCATGCTCTGATCGAGCCAGGCCGAGTAAAAAGCGTTGCCAATATCGTAATGGGCAAAAATGTTCTTGCGCGCCTGCCGCTTGGTGTTGCGGTTGAACCAATGCCGAATGACCTGCACCAGCCGCATCACTGGATTGTTGCCGAGCATCGACTGGATCAATTCGTGATTGACGCAGAACAGATACAGGAACTGGGTGAGATCCGGCGTGTCCCAGTCGCCATGCAGATACGCCTCGGCGATGCCGATATCGCCGCCATTGATCAGGCGCGACGCGAATGTGTAGCTGTGCACGGTCATGGCCGCGGCGGGGCCGGGCTCGCGACCGCCAAGACGATAACGACGGCCATTGGGCAACGTCACGTCGAGCGTGCCGCGGGTGAGATGCGCGCCGAAGCCGAGCGCCATGCGGACGATTCTTGGCAGGTCCGCCAAGATGCGCCCGGCGTTTTCCGGGGTGACGCTTTGCGGCGCCGAGAAGGTGAGATCAGACATGCGCAACCGTCGTCGAGGATGGGCGTTGTGCGTTGCGATAACGCTCAGCGAGCCGATGACTTTGCGGAAATATAAGCGCGGCTGCGTTCACTCGCCAAGCTGGTATTTCCGGCATCGCCGATCGATCTCGGCACCAGACGCGCGCCTTTGAGCCATAGCCGCAAGGCCTCCCAATGTATGGCGGCCATGATTTTGAAGGTCACGAGCGGAAGCCCGAAAAAAGACCGCAGCAGCGCGCGGGACGTCAGCGCGCGGTGACGGCCGTGGAAAGTCGCTGCCAGCAACGGGCCATCCGCATCCGTCTCGAGGATGCGCAGTTTGACCTCGTCGCCCGGGGGAGAGACGCGGAAATGATAACGCATGGCGTTTTCGATGAATGGCGAGACGTAGAACAGTTTGTCTTGCTCCTGACGGATACCGGCATCGGTGTGTTCGCCTTCAGCGATCGGCAACACGTAAGAATGGATGTCACCGAAGGTGTTGCGCACTTCGTAGATCAGCAGCGCCAATGAGCCGTCAGCCTGATAGCAAAAATACACCGATAACGGATTGAACGTGTAGCCCAGCAGCCGCGGATAACACAGCAGTTCAACTCGGCCATCCGCGAGATCGATGCCATGCGCCGCCGCGCAGCGCAGCGCATAAGCGTGCAGCGAAGAGCCATCGCGCTCGCCGTGGTCTTTTTCGTTGAAACTGTACAGCGCCGGGCGATTGACGCCGAACAGGCGCGAGGCATTGTCGGCTTCGTCCAGCCGGCCGAGATCGATCAGAAGGCTCATGACCCGATAGCTGAAACGATGACCCATCGGCTTCAGTCGCGCATGCATCACGTCGCCGAAATACAGCGCCACTGGTGCCTTCGCTCTGCTTAAGTCGCTGCCCATCGCTATTCCGCAGCCTCTGCCAGTTCGGCTGCCGCTGTCCGCCAAGGCACCGTTGCGCCAAGCGCTTCGGCGACGGCAAGGCCGGAGCGGAGGCCGTCTTCGTGAAAACCGTAGCCGGTCCATGCGCCGCAGAACCATGTATGGCGCTGGCCCTGAATTTCCGGCAGCCGCTTCTGTGCGGCAAACGCCTTCGCATCATATTGCGGATGCTCGCACATGTAACGGCCAAAGGTGAGGGAGGGGTCTGGCGCGAAAGGCGGGTTGAGGCTGACGAACAGGGGTTTGCCGTCCGGGATGTCCTGTAACTGGTTCATCCAGTAGGTCACCGCGACGTCGTTCACCGGACTGCCGTCGCGTTTCCAACGCAGGAAATTCCAAGACGCCCAGGCGTTTTTGCGCTTCGGCATCAGTCGGACGTCGCGATGCAGGTAGACGACATTCGGCGAGTAGGCGATGTCGCCGAGCACAGCGGCTTCGTCGGCACTTGGATCGGACAGCAATGCAAGCGCCTGATCGCTATGGGTGGCCACGATGACATGATCGTAAAGTTCGTGATGACCGTGGCTGTCATGGACGGTTACGCCACGTTGGCCGCGCTCGATAGAGGTGACCGCGCATCCAAGCCGCATGTGCTCACCAAATCCGGCGGTCAGCTTCTCGACGTAATTTCGGCTGCCGCCTTTCACCGTTCGCCAGACCGGGCGGTTATATTGCAGCAGGCGGTGATTGCTGAAGAAGGCGACGAAATTCTCAGCCGGGAAGTCGAGCATGCGGTCCGCGGGTGCGGACCAGATCGCCGCGCCCATGGGGGCCAGATAGTCTGTGAGCAGACGCGGCGCAAATTTGCGCCAGCGAAAATAGTCACCGAGGGTCATCGTGCCGAGCAGGCCGGCGGCCTGGTCCTTCACGCTTTGCTCGTTGAAGGTGAGAATGTCGCGCAGCATCCGCAGATAGGATGGCGACAGCAAGTTGCGCTTCTGGGCGAACAGCCCGCGCGCTGTCTCCGCCCAATTGCCGCCGCCGCCCTTCCATTCAAAACGGCCGGCATCGGCGCTGACCGCAAAGCTCATGCAACTATCGACAGTCTCCACACCGAGATGTGCGTAGAGGGCGGTAAGGTCGGGATAATTGACCTCGTTGAACACGATAAAGCCGATATCGACGGCGACCGGTTGGCCGTCGTAATCGATCGTCACAGTGTGACTGTGGCCGCCGGGGCGCAATTCGCGATCGTAGATCGTAACGGGATAGCGTTGCGACAATGCCCAGGCAGCGGCGTTGCCGGCTATTCCCGTACCGATCACTGCGATGCGCATTCCAGAGGTCCCCCAGGCGGTTAAATGATAAGCAAGCTACGGACGCGGGCGACCCGGAGTTTCAATGGCGGAACATGAGAGATCGGCGGGAATCGCAACAGCAATGTCTGGACACATGAAATCTTCGTAAGCTCGCAAGCGGTGCAAAGTCGGTTGCAGATGAAAATAGACGTGTGGAATAGGCAATCCATACGAATGGAGCAGTTCGGTGCGTCCAACGCGCGACCAAGCTTGCATGTTTAGACATCGAAGAACACTGTCCGCCGCATCCGTTGGCGGCTACAATGGGCGTTCATTACAGATCCCTGCATCACCCGGTCAACGTGTCGCAATCAGCATTTCTCAACGTTCGGATCCCCTGCAATGGGCGGGGCGGTCGTTCTGCATCCCCAAGGGACGCGGGGCTGCATCGTCGATCGTCGCGAATCATCGGCCGGACTCTGGCTGCGCTGGTGATCGCCGCGTCATCCGCGGGTTGCATGCTGACATCGGACATCCCGAATCCGGCACTGGATATCCCGCCTCGGTACCAGGAAGCCCGGACCGCGAAGCCGGATGCGGCGACGCCCTCGCTCGACTGGTGGCGCGGCTTTCGCTCCAAGGAGCTCACACAGCTCATGGAGGAAGCCCAGACCGTCAATCTCGACATTGCCGCCGCCGCCGCTCGGATCAGGCAAGCCGATGCGCAGGCACGGATCACCGGTGCCGCCTTGCTGCCGAGTTTGAGCGCGGGCGGGCAGGAGGCCTATTCGCGGACCTCGGGGTCGAGCAACAGCGGACTCTCGATCGGTGGCCGCGAGGTGACCACATACTCCGCCTCGTTGTCGGCCAGCTACCAGCTCGACTTCTGGGGCAAGAATCGCGACGCCGCCTTGGCTGCCGAAGAGTCGGCCAATGCCAGTCGGTTCGATCGCGAGACGGTGGTGTTGACCTCGCTGGCTGCCGTCGCCAATGCCTATTTCCAGGTGCTGACGTCGCAGGACCGCATCCGCACCGCCGAACGTAACATCGCCAGCGCTCAGCGCATTCTGGATGCCATCAAGCAGCGCTTCAGCGCGGGTACGGGGACCGAACTCGACGTCGCCCAGCAGGAGAGCATTCTTGCCAACCAGCGCGCTGCGGTGCCGCCGCTGCGGACGACGCTGGCGCAGAACGTCAATGCGCTGGCCACGCTGGTGTCGCGACCGCCGGAAAGCGTTCGCGTGGCAGGCGGCTCGCTGAACGGCATCGCCGCACCGCGGGTTACGCCGGGTATCCCGTCCGATCTGCTGACCCAGCGCCCCGACATTCGCCGCCAGGAATCGCGGCTGGCAGCGGCCACGGCCAATGTCGGCAGCGCACGGGCGCAGTTCTTCCCGACCATCTCGTTGACTGGGTCGGGCGGCTATCAGAGCTCGGCATTGGTGGCGCTGTTCAATCCCAATGCCGCCTTTTTCAGTCTGGTGGGTGGCCTGACCCAGCCGATCTTCGACGGCGGCTTGATCCGCGGTAACTTTGAACTGACCCAGGCCCAGCAGGAAGAATTGCTGCAGACCTACCGCAAGACCGTCGTCTCGGCCTTCGCCGACGTCGATAATGCGCTGGTGGCGATCCGCCAGGCTAATGAAAGGCTGCGGCTGCAGCGTGAGGTTATCCGGGCTTCGCGGCGCGCGTTCGAACTGTCCGAACAGCAATTACGGGCAGGAACCGCGGATATCGTAACTGTGCTAAATACCCAGCTGACACTGTTCCAGGCCGAGGACACCCTGTCACAGGCGCAACTGGCGCGTTTACAAGCCATCATCAGCCTGTATCAGGCGCTGGGCGGCGGCTGGGAGCCGAAAATGGAAAGACCCGTCGATGCTCTTTAAGCCGGACATGAAGGCTGCCAATGACGGCGTTGCCAGGGTGGCCGGCAGGGCACGTCGGCGCACGGTTTCGATCGCCGTCACCCTGCTGATCCTCGGCGGCTTCGGTTATATCGCTTGGCATTCGATGCAGCCAAGCCAGACCGGAGGCGACACCCGCCGTCGCGGCGCACGGCCGGACATGGCGACAGTGCCCGTACTAGCGGCGACGCCCAAGATCCAGGACGTGCCGGTGTATCTCGACGGCGTTGGAGCGGTGCGGGCGCTGAACAACGTGACCGTGCGCGCCCAAGTCGATGGGAAGTTGATCAAGGTCAACTTCAAGGAAGGTCAGGACGTCAAGGCCGGCGATGTGCTCGCCGAGATCGATCCCGTGCTCTACAAGGCGCTGTATGATCAGGCTGTCGCCAAGAAGGCGCAGGACGAAGCGACGCTCGCCAATACGCGGCTCGATCTCGTCCGTTATCAGCAACTGGCACAGTCCAATGCAGGCTCGAAGCAGCAGGCCGATACCCAGCGCGCTTTGGTCGCACAGCAGGAAGCGCTCGTGCAAGCCGATCAGGCCGCCATCGACAATGCTCAGGCGACGCTGAGTTACACGAAAATCATCGCGCCGCTGTCGGGCCGAGCGGGTTTGCGTCAGGTCGATCAGGGCAACATCATCCGGTCCTCGGACACCACCGGTCTGGTGGTGATTACCCAGATTCAGCCGATCGCCGTGCTGTTCAGCCTGCCGCAGCAACAGATCACGCGCGCCAATGCCGCCGCTGCCAAGGGCACGCTGACCGTCGATGTGTTCGGCAATGACGGCGTGACGGTCGTCGATACTGGTACGCTGACCGGCATCGACAATCAGGTCGATCAGACCACCGGCACGGTGAAGCTGAAAGCCGAATTTCCGAATCCGAAATACCAGCTCTGGCCCGGTCAGTTCGTCAATGTCCGGCTCAAGGTCGATACGTTGAAGGACGCCATGGTGGTGCCGACGTCGGCCGTCCAGCGCGGTCCGGCCGGAACGTTCAGCTATGTGGTCGGCGAGGACGACGTGGCCAAAGCCGTCCCGGTGACGGTGACGCAGCAGAACGAGCTATCGGCCGTGATCGCAAAGGGTCTGTCGGCGACCGATCGCGTCGTGACAACCGGGTTCGCCAATCTGTCAGACGGTGCCAAGGTCAGCATCGGCACCGATACGGGCGAGCCGACCCCCGATCTCGCGCCGCGCAAGCGTAGCGGCAGCAAAGGCGGCGACGCCGGCGAGCGTCGCAGCAAACGCGGCCAGGGTCAGGAACGTGGCAGCGATGGCAATCCGTCGGCGCCAATGGGGCAGACGGCTCCCGCTGCCGGACAGGGGCAAGGTTCAGAGCCTGCCAACGCGCCGCAAGGAGCCAAGCAGCCATGACCTCCACCGCGAACGATCGTCGCGGTTGATGGCCGTGACAATGCAAGGCGCACAGCCATGAGCGTCTCCGAACCCTTCATCCGCCGGCCGGTTGCGACCTCCCTGATCGGGGTGGCGTTGCTGATCGGCGGCCTGCTCGGCTACTTCGCGCTGCCAGTGTCGGCGTTGCCGCAGGTCGATTTCCCGACTGTGCAGGTCTCGACGCAATTGCCGGGCGCCAGCCCCGAAGTGACGGCATCGCTGATCACAGCACCACTGGAGCGGCAACTCGGGCAGATCCCGTCGTTGGTATCGATGACATCGACCAGCTCCTATGGCGTTAGCCAGATATCGCTGCAGTTCGATCTCAATCGCGATATCGATGGCGCCACGCAAGACGTTCAGGCCGCAATCAATGCCGCGGCCGGCGTGCTGCCGCGCAACCTGCCATATCCGCCGGTCTATGCGAAAGTGAATCCGGCGGACGCGCCGGTGATGACGCTGGCGCTGACGTCCGACACGATATCTCTGCGGTCAATGAGCGACCTGTCCGACACGCTGCTCGGTCAGCGCCTCAGCCAGATCTCCGGCGTCGGTAAAGTCGGCGTGCTCGGCGGTTTGAAACCGGCGATCCGCGTCCAGGCCGATCTCGCCCGGTTGGCGGCCTATGGCATTTCGATGGAAGACTTGCGCACGGCCATTGCCGGCGCCAACGTGTCCGGCCCCAAGGGCTCGCTCGATGGCCCGCAACAGGCCTACACGATCGCGTCCAACGATCAGATCGTCGTCGCCGAGGCCTATAAACCGATCATCATCGCCTATCGCAACGGTGCGCCGGTTACCATTGGCGACGTGGCCCAGATCGTCGATGGCCTGGAGAACAATCGCACCGGCGGCTGGTACCAAAGCACACCGGCCGTGATCATCGAGATCCAGCGCCAACCCGGCGCCAATGTGATCGAGGTGGTCAGGCAGATCCGCGAGGAAATCCCGAAGGTGCAGCGCCTGATGCCGGCGGGCGTCAAGCTCACCATCGTCAGCGACCGCACCGTGACGATCCGCGCCTCGGTGCATGACGTTCAGTTCACACTGGTGCTCGCCGTCGTTCTGGTGACGCTGGTGGTGCTGGTGTTCCTGCGCTCGCTGCGCGCCACCTTGATCGCCGGCGTGGCTTTGCCGCTGTCGCTGATCACCTCCTTCGGCGTGATGTATTTCGCCGGGTTCAGTCTCGACAATCTGTCGCTGATGGCGCTGACCATCGGCACCGGTTTCGTCGTCGACGATGCCATCGTGATGATCGAGAACATCGTTCGTCACATGGAGGAGGGCGAGAGCCCGATGGAAGCGGCGCTGAAGGGCGCTAGCGAGATCGGCTTCACCGTGATCTCGCTCACCGTCTCATTGATCGCCGTCTTCATTCCGCTGCTGTTCATGTCCGGTCTGGTCGGCCGCATGTTCCGCGAATTCGCGCTGACGCTGACGATCGCGGTTGTGATGTCTGCGGTGGTATCCTTGACGCTGACGCCGATGATGTGCTCGCGGCTGCTGAAGAACATGCACGACGAGTGGCAGCTGCCTGGGCTTGCCACAATCAGCGGCGGGATCGATCGCATGGTGGCGTTCTATCACCGAACGCTGCTGTGGGTGATGAAGCACCAGCCCGCGACGCTGGTGGTCACGTTTCTGACCATCGCCGCCACGCTCGGACTTTATGTCATCGCACCGAAAGGCTTCTTGCCGCTGCAGGACACCGCCTCGATCACCGCCGTTACGGAAGCCGGGCCGGATGTTTCGTTTGCGGAGATGCAGAGCCGGCAAGGCGCTGCGGCAGCGGCGATTCAGGCAGATCCGGATGTGATCGGCGTGGTCTCAGTAATCGGCGGCGGAACCGTCAATCCGACCACCAATGTCGGTCGCCTGGTGATGACGCTGAAGCCGCTCGGCGAGCGCAATGACAATATCGTCAAGGTCATCGAACGGCTCAAGCAGCGGGTGGCATCGATCCCCGGCATGACCGTCTATTTCCAGCCGGTGCAGGACATCCAGATCAGCACCTCGGCGAGCCGCTCGCAATATCAGTACACGTTGACGGGAACCGATGCCGCCGAAGTGACGGCGTGGTCGCAGCGCCTGGTCAAGGAACTGCGCGGCGATCCCATGTTCCGCGATGTGTCGTCGGAAGCGGCGGTCGGAGGCCTGCGGGCTTCGCTCGACATCGACCGGCAACGCGCCGGCCAGCTCGGCGTCAGCCTACAGGCCATCAACGACACGCTGAACGATGCGTTCGCGCAGCGGCAGATTTCCACGATCTACGGCCAGTCGAACCAGTATCGCGTGGTGCTCGAAGCGCTGCCGGAGCAGCAGCGCGATCCCGGCGTGCTGTCGAAACTGTATCTGCCCGGCGCCAGTAACAGCAGCGGCACGAGTTCTGGCACGGGCACCAGCACCGGCAATGCGCAGGTTCCGCTGTCTGCCGTGGCGACGCTGACACGGACGACGGCGCCGCTGGCGATCTCGCATCAGGCGCAATTTCCGGCGGTCTCGCTGAGTTTCAATCTGTCGCCCGGGGAGTCGCTCGGTCAGGCAGTTGAGGAAGTGAAGAAAATCGAGACGCGGATCGGCATGCCGACCAGCATCGTCGGCATGTTCTCCGGCGACGCCGCCGAGTTCTCCAAGTCGCTGGCCGGGCAGCCCTGGCTAATCCTGGCCGCCATCGTCACCATCTACATCGTGCTGGGCGTGCTCTATGAGAGCTACATCCATCCGATCACTATTCTTTCGACGCTGCCGTCCGCAGGTGTCGGCGCCATTCTCGCGCTGATGCTGTGCGGGCAGGATCTGTCGGTGATCGGCCTGATCGGCATCATTCTGCTAATGGGCATCGTGAAGAAGAACGCCATCATGATGATCGACTTCGCGCTCGATGCCGAGCGCGAACGCGGCATGGCGCCAGAGGCTGCGATCATCGAGGCCTGCCTGCTGCGTTTCCGCCCTATCATGATGACGACGCTCGCCGCCTTGTTCGGCGCCCTACCGCTTGCGCTCGAAAGCGGCACCGGCTCCGAGCTGCGCTTTCCGCTCGGCGTCTCCATCATCGGTGGTCTGGTCCTGAGCCAGTTGCTGACCTTGTACACGACGCCGGTAATCTATCTGGCTCTCGACCGCGTCAGCCACCGGTTCCGCCGCAAGGCGCCGCGTGCGACCGCGACGCCCGGACCGGCTGGAGCAGGGGGGCCGCCGTAGTGGCGATCTCGATCTCCGAGCCGTTCATCCGAAGGCCGGTCGGCACCACGCTGTTGGCCATCGGCCTGTTTCTGCTCGGGGTGGTGGCCTACGGCATTTTGCCCGTCGCATCGACGCCGAATGTCGATTTTCCAATGATCTTCGTGCAGGCCTCGCGTCCCGGTGCTGATCCGTCGATCATGGCATCGACCGTGGCGGCCCCGCTGGAGCGGCGGCTCGGGATCATATCCGGTCTGGAACAGATCACCTCGACCAGTTCGCTCGGCTCGGTGCGCATTCAGCTGCAATTCGCCATCGGCCGCGATGTCGATCGCTCCGCGCGGGACGTGCAGGCAGCGATCAACGCATCGATGGCCGACCTGCCGACCGATCTGCCGACCATGCCGACCTTTCGCAAGGCCAACCCGTCGGCTGCTCCCGTTTTCATCCTCGCGCTGACATCCAAGACCATGTCGGCTGCCGCCATGTACGACGTCGCCGACACCGTCATCGTGCAGCGGATCTCGCAGGTTCCAGGTGTGGGCGAGGTCAATACGAGCGGCGCGGATCAGCCGGCGGTGCGGGTCCAGCTCAATCCTGTCGCGCTGTCGTCGGCCGGCATTTCGACCGACGATGTCCGCACCGCCATCGTCAATGCGAACCCGCTCGGTCCCGTCGGCATCTTTCAAGGTACGCGGCAGAGCGAAACCATCTCGATGAATCCGCAGATGCGGACGGCGGAAGAATTCCGCGAGATCATCATCAAGAGCAGCAACGGCAATTTCCTGCGGCTGTCGGATGTCGCCGACGTCCAGGACGCTACCCGCAACAGCCGTTCCGTCGCCTGGTTCAACAAGCAGCCGGCGGTGCTGATCCAGATCACCAAGCAGGGCAATGCCAACGTTATCGATACCGTCGATCGCGTGAAAGCGCTGATCCCCGATCTCAAGCAGTGGATCCCGGCGGGCATCGAGGTCTCGGTGCTGACCGACCGCACTGGGACCATCCGCGCTTCGGTCGAGGACATGGAGTGGACGCTGTTCGCCACCGCGGTTCTCGTGATGGGCGTTGTGTTCGTGTTCGTCCGCCGTGGCGTGCCGACCATTGCCGCTGGCGTGTCGGTGCCGCTGGCCCTGGCGGGCACGCTGGCCGGCATGTGGCTGGCCGGTTTTTCGATCAACAATCTATCGCTGATGGCGTTGGCGATCTCGGTCGGCTTCGTGGTCGATGATGCCATCGTGATGATCGAGAACATGTATCGCAACCTGGAAGAGGGCATGACGCCGATGCAGGCCGCCCTGGAGGGCGCCAGGCAGATCGGTTTCACCGTGGTCTCGATCAGCCTGTCGCTGATCGCGGCCTTCATCCCGTTGCTGTTCATGGATGGTCTGGTCGGCCGGCTGCTGCGCGAATTCTCGCTGACGCTGACATTTTCGATCGTGGTCTCGACGCTGGTGTCGCTCACGGTCACGCCCATGATATGCGCGCAATATATCCGCGCCACCACGTCATCGACCGAAACCCGCTTCGACCGCATCGTCGAGGGCGTGCTGACGCGCGTGATTGCTTTCTATGAACGGACGCTGCTGGTCGTGCTCGAATTTCCGTTCATGACGCTGCTGGTGTTTTTCGCCACCATCGCGCTGACTGTGACCCTCTATATCAAGACTCCGAAGGGCTTCTTTCCGGAAGACGACAGCGGCTTCGTCATCGGCTCGACGCGGGCATCGGCGGATGTCTCGTTCCAGGCGATGCTGGCTCTGCAGCAGAAGGTCGCCGACATCGTGCTGTCCGATCCTGATGTTGCGAGTATCGGCTCGTCGCTGGGCGGCTCCGGCGGGCCGGGTGGCGGCGGCGCCAATCGCGGCACGATGTTCATCTCACTGAAGCCGCCGGACGAACGCAGCAACGGCTCTTCGACCAATGACGTCATCAACCGGATACGTCCCAAGCTGAGCGCGCTGCCGGGCATCCGGCTGTTCATGTTCGCCGCACAGGATCTGCGGGCAGGCGGGCGGCAGAGCGATTCGAATTATCAATACACGCTGACCTCCAGCAATCTGGAGCTGCTGCAGAAGTGGGCGCCGCTGGTGGGCAAGCGCCTCGAAAGCGTCGAGGGCGTCACCGACGTGTCCAGCGACCGCGACCCCGGCGGGTTGCAACTGAGCTTGCAGATCGACCGCAAACTCGCGTCGAGCCTCGGCGTCGACGTCGCCGATATCGACAACGCGCTCAACAACGCATTTTCGCAGCGTCAGATCTCGACGATCTACACCCAGCGCAACCAGTACAAGGTCATCCTCGAAATCAACGGCAAGTTCCAGAACGATCCCGCCGATCTCGACCGCATCTATGTGGCCGGCGCCAATGGCGCGCAGGTGCCGCTGTCGGCGGTCGTGAAGATGACCCGCACGCTGTCGCCGCTGGCGGTCTATCATTCGCAGTCGATGCCCTCGACAACGGTGTCGTTCAACACGCTGCCCGGCGTCCAGCTGGATTCCGTGACCGGGGCCATTCAACGCGCCGTCGATGAATTGCACATGCCCGAAGGCATCCGCGGCGGCTTCGAGGGCAGCGCCGGCGATTTCAACAAGACTGCCAGTCGGCAGCCGCTGCTGATCCTCGGTGCCTTGATTGCGATGTATATCGTGCTCGGCGTCCTTTATGAGAGCCTGATGCACCCGCTGACGATCATCTCGACGCTGCCTTCGGCGGGGCTGGGGGCACTGCTGGCGCTGCAGATCACCAACACGCCGCTGACGGTCATCGCTTTTGTCGGCATCATCCTGCTGATCGGCATCGTAAAAAAGAACGGCATCATGCTGGTGGATTTCGCCCTCGAGGCGGAACGCCAGCGCGGCCTGTCGCCGGCGGATGCGATATTTGAAGCCTGCCGGGCGCGGTTCCGCCCGATCCTGATGACGTCGCTGGCGGCGGCCTTTGCGGCGATCCCGCTGGTGGTGGCCACGGGGCCCGGCACCGAGTTGCGACGGCCGCTTGGCATCACCATCATCGGTGGTCTGTTCGTGTCGCAGATCCTGACGCTCTACACGACCCCGGTGATCTATCTGCTGATCGACCGCCTGCGGAACCGTTACCGCCCGCAGCCGCATCCGGCACCGGCCGAATAGCGCGGCAACTGTTGAAGCCGGCACGTCCGCGGCGTATAGCGGGCAATGTCCAGCACCCAAGACCGCCCGGCCGACGAGATCATCGCGATCCCGGAATGCCCGCATTGCCAGAAGCCGATGCCACTGTGCATTTGCGACAGCATCGATGTCATCGACAACAAGATCGAACTGCTGATCCTGCAGCATCCGCAGGAGCAGGACAGGGCGTTGGGGACCGCCCGCGTCGCCGCGCAGCATTTCGAAAATGCGCAGGTCCGGGTCGGCCTGTCCTGGCCGAGCCTGTCCAAGATCCTCGGCCGCAACGTTGATCCCGCCCGCTGGGCGATTCTCTACCTCGGCTCGGCGAAACTGGCGGATTATGATACCGATCTCGACATCCTCGCCATCGACCGCAAGGGCGACGCCGAAATGAGCCAGAAGGCGCTGCTGCGCGACATCGAAGGCGTTATCGTGCTGGACGGCACCTGGAGTCAGGCCAAGGCACTGTGGTGGCGGAATGCCTGGATGCTGAAATGCCAGCGCGTGATTCTCGGCCCCGCGGCACCCTCGCTCTACGGCGAATTGCGCCGCGAACCGCGCAAAGACGGGCTATCGACCATCGAAGCGGCGGGCATGGTGCTCTCGGCGCTGCAAAAGCGGCCGAAGATCGCGGAAACCCTCAATGCCAGCTTCGAGCGCATGCTGGCCCGGTATCGCGAGGTGCAGGCGGAAATCCCCGAACTCGCCCCCAAGGCCAAGCCGAAGCGGGACTGGCGCCGTCGCGCGGCCAAGACGAAGTAGCCGGACAGGCCTATGCCGTCCGGGCGCTACCGATCTCAGTGATGAGGATGGGGGTAATTAAACTGGATGGAGGCCACGTCGGGAATCGAACCCGAATAAACGGTTTTGCAGACCGGCGCGTAACCATTCCGCCACATGGCCCCATAACGGGTTAGTTACAGACCGTTGGCCGATTAGGCAATGCCCGGTTCGTATCTTTCACGGTTTCGGACAAGCCTCTGCCATCCAATCAGCAAGAGGCAGTCCAGCCATCCGGGAACGGAATGTGCGGCCATGAGCCTTCATTGTCGTTGGCAGCCGTCGGAATCGGCGCGAGAAACATCAACTGGCTGCGGAAATCGTCTTCGATTTCAGCTTCGATCTCGGTCCGGACTGCGTCCAGGATGTAATCGAATTCGGCTTCGCTCATGGTCAAACTCCCTGTCTTGCGGGCAATTTGACGCAAAGCCTTTGTGGTCACGTTGAACCGATCGCTCAAATTGTAGCGATCCACTGCGCAGGGCCGCGATGGTTGACGCGCGGTTATGACGGCCGATTCAATTGTGTTTCGTCGGACGGCCGTCGAGACCGTCATGGTGGCGGCAAGCGCATGGAATCATGCACAAACCCCGGCCGCCCAGTGATCCACCGAGCGTCAGGTCGAATGGATCGCGGAACGTGATCAGATCTCGATGGGAACCGCGAGGCGTCCGATCAGCATCGCCACCTCATCGAGATGGTCGTTATCGTCGTGGTCGCGATCATGCGTTTGGACTGCGGCGGCGAGCCGCATTACGCATTCGTCGTCACTGATGAGGGGCAGGGCGTTGATGTCAGTCGGCAGCGAGCGCTCGGTGTGCACGTTGGGCATGAATCACCTCGTTTCGATTCTGGCGAAAGCCGATGTCGGCATCGCAAACTTCGCGGCGCAATACGTCGAAAGCGCGACGAAAAAGTTGAGGACTCCAGCAGCATCGATCCTCAAAGATGGCCGCTAGCACCCGGCAATCGATGAAAAACGTGCACGTTCCGGGCCTTTTCGTGGGTTTTGCTCCGCCGTGACGCCAAGATGAAACATTCCGCATTTCCCACTTTCCAAGCCGGGATCGCTTTGTTATACGCTGCCGCACGCGACAAGCTTCGCGTTTTCCCTGGTAGCTCAGCGGTAGAGCATTCGACTGTTAATCGAATGGTCGCTGGTTCGAATCCAGCCCGGGGAGCCACCATTTTGATTTCCCTCTCCCCCATCGCTTCGTTTTCCGGTCCCGCCTCGGGGCCTTGAATGGCTCGTGGCCCGCCTGCACCGTCCCGCAAACCTTGCCCGCGGCATCGTGTTGCCGTAATTCCTTGGGCTTCGAGACTTTCCAGATTCACGCCCAAGGGATTGCCATGTCCGACTTCTCCGCCGCCCGCCAGAAAATGGTCGATGGTCAGGTGCGTCCGAGCGACGTCACCGATCTGCGCATCATCGATGCCATGCTCTCGGTGCCGCGCGAGGAATTCGTGCCGGCTCATCTGCGTCCGGTCGCTTATCTGGACCAGGATCTCGACATCGGCGCGGCCGGGGAGGCCAGGCGCTTCCTGATCAAGCCGGTGGTGCTGGCCAAGATGTTGCAAGCCGCCGAACTGAAGGCGACTGACAACGTGCTCGTGGTCGGCTGCAGCAGCGGCTATTCCGCCGCGGTGATCGGCAAGATGGCCGGTAAGGTGATCAATGCGAGCATCGCGGGTGATGCAGCCAACGGGCCCTATGACATCATCGTGATGGCCGGCGCCACGGAAGTGGCTCCGACAGGTCTCTACGGTCAGCTCAAGCAAGGCGGCAGACTGCTCGGCGTGTTTGCCCAGAGCAAGCCGTTGCGCGCGACCATGGTCACCCATTCGCACGATGATTTCGGCAGCCGGCCGCTGTTTGACGCGGTTGTCCCGGTGTTGCCGGGCCTCGAACGCAAACCCGAATTCGTCTTCTAGGCGTCGATTATTCGACGGCTGACCGGCCGCGCGCATGGGACGGACGGATGGAACTGCAAGTGTGGCTTGTATGTCCCATCCGGCAAGTTTCCACCGCGATCTTGCCACGAGAGGTTCCGTCTCGCGCATGCGAGGAATATGGTGAGTGGAGACTCGCTAACGGACTCCGCCCGTCTGGCGCAGCGAAGCTGCGGCTCGGATAGGTGAGTGGCAAGAATGGATTACCTAGAATGGGCCGCGTAAAAGTTTCCACCGGCGCTGCTGTGGCGGCATTGTTGTTGTCGCTGGCCGGCACGACTCCGAGCCTTGCTGACACGATCGAAGCAGCACTGGTCCGCGCCTACCAGAACAACCCCCAGCTGAACGCCCAGCGCGCATCGGTCCGGGCCACCGACGAGAATGTTCCGCAGGCACTGTCAGGTTATCGCCCGCGGGTCGCGGTCACGGCAAGCGCCGGCTACCAATATACAGATACGGTCACCAGCATTGCCGGCATCAGCAGCGCGCTGCACGGCGTGCAGGTGCCGAGGTCCGTCGGTGCCACTCTCACGCAGAATTTGTACAACGGAAATCAGACAGCGAACCGCACCCGCGCGGCCGAAGGCCAGGTTTCGGCGGCGCGCGAAGGTCTGCGCGTGCTCGAGCAGACGGTGATGCTGCAGGCCGCGACGATCTACATGGACTATCTGCGCGATGCAGCCGTGGTCGAAGTGCAGAAGAGCAACGTGCGCGTGCTCGAGCAAACGCTGAAGCAGACGCGGGATCGTTTCAATGTCGGCGAAGTGACGCGCACCGACGTCGCGCAGTCCGAGGCCCAATTGGCCGCAGGTCGTACCCAATTGCTGACGGCCGAATCGAACCTGACCACCACGCGCTCGAACTTCCGCCGCATCATCGGTAACGAACCGACCGCATTGCAGGCCGGCTCGCCGGTCGATCGCTTCCTGCCTGGATCACTGCCGGCCTCCGTCGATCTCGCGCTGATCGAGAACCCGAACGTCACCGCCGCCATGTATGGCATCGACGTCAGCTTCCTCAATGTGAAGGTCAACGAAGGCGCGCTGTTCCCCACCGTGACGCTGCAGGCCAGCGCACAGCAGGGTTTTGAACAGTCCATCACCCAGCCCCGCGGCTTTACTGCCGCTGCGGTGGCGCAGCTGTCCGTCCCCGTCTATCAGGGCGGTGGCGAATACGCGCTGATCCGTCAGTCCAAGGAAACATTGTCGCAACAGCGCCTGGCGCTCGAGCAGGTGCGTGACCAGACCCGCGCCAGCGTCGTGCAGGCTTGGGGACAGTTGCTGGCGGGAAGGGCGCAGGTCGCCTCCGCGCAGGCGCAGGTGCAGGCATCCGAGATCGCACTGAACGGCGTGCGTGAAGAAGCCAAAGCGGGCCAGCGCACCACGCTCGACGTGTTGAATGCGCAACAGGCGCTGGTCAATGCGCGCGTCGCGCTCGTCACCGCGCAGCACGATCGCGTGGTCGCGTCCTACGCGGTTCTCAACGCCGTCGGTCGCCTGTCGCCGACGGTGATGAAGCTCAACACCAATGTCTATGATCCGAGCGTCCACTATCATCAGGTGCGCGATAGCTGGTCCGGTGTGCGGACGCCGGACGGTCGCTGAGTCGCCTGCCACTCGGGACAAAGCTAGTTAATCATCGCAGTCGATTGAAAGGGCCGCCTCGTGCGGCCCTTCGTTTTTCGCCTTTGCTTGCAATCATTTGATGCAATGACGTAGCGTTCAATGATGGCGTGACGCGATTCGACTGCCCCGCGCGGGTCGTTTTGCGGCCGTTAGCGATCAGGGTACGCCCTGATCTGGGGAAAAGTCAGGCTTGCGCGATGAATGGCCTGCCCGGTGCGACCGGGCGCGGCCAAATTCGATCCCGTCTGGTGTAGAATAGTGACGAGAGCTTTGACGATGCGGAGTCGGACATGACGCAACCTGCAAAGGTTCAGGAACCCTCGATGGAGGAGATTCTGGCGTCGATCCGCCGCATCATCGCCGATGACGAAGCCAAGCCGGACGAAACAAAGCCTGCTGACATCAAGGCGGTTGAAGCCGCGCCGAAGCCTGCTGCCGTTGTCAGCGCTCCAGTCGCCAAACCTGCGCCCAAGGCCCCGGAACCGGCGCCTGAGCCTGCCGCCAGCAATAATCAGGATGACATCGACGCGATGCTCGCGAGCTTCGATGCAGTGACGCCCGAGCCGGAGCCACAAGCTGCGCCGCCGGCCGACGACGTCTTCGAACTCACCGACGAGATGATCGCGGAAGATCCCGAACCGGCCTTCCGGCGGGTTGAGCCCGCCGACGATCTCGAATTCGCGGAAGCCGTGGCAGCCAGCACGCAGACACCGCGATTCGATGCACCGTCCTACGATCCGCCCCCGCGCGAGCAGCCGGCGATGACTGCTTCGATGATGTCGCAATCGACTGCTTCGGCGGTGGAATCCGCGTTCAATTCGCTGGCCAATGCGGTGCTGAGCAACAATGCACGGACGCTCGAAGATCTCGTCAAGGAGATGCTGCGGCCGATGCTGAAGACCTGGCTGGATGACAA
>SDZE01000070.1 GCA_004173095.1 Bradyrhizobiaceae bacterium | reverse complement strand
TCGATCCTGTTGGAAAGCGCCCTCGCTTTCCTGCGTCTGTCCGATCCCAACGTGGCCTCCTGGGGCAACCTGATCGGCCTCGGCCGCGACGTGCTGCGCGTGCAGTGGTATGTCTCGGCGATCCCCGGCATCGCCATCCTGCTCACCGTGCTGGCGGTGTCGCTGGTCGGCCAGGGTCTCAATGATGCGCTCAATCCGAGACTGAAGAGCCGATGAGCGAACCTGTCCTCACCGTCGACAAGCTCAGCGTCAAGCTGCCGAAGGGCGCCGATCGCGCGCATGCGCTCGATGGCGTGTCGCTGTCCATCGGCGCCGACGAGATCGTTTGCGTGGTCGGCGAAAGTGGCTCCGGCAAATCCGTGATGGCGAATGCCGTGATGCGGCTGCTGCCGCCGGAGGTCGCCATCGCTGGCGGTCGCGTGCTGTTCGAGGGCAAGGACCTCGCCAGCGCCAGCAATGCCGAGATGCGCAAGGTGCGCGGCGCCGGCATCGCTATGATCTTCCAGGAGCCGATGACCGCGCTCAATCCGCTGCGCAGCATCGGCGACCAGATCGGTGAGATGTTCGAGATCCATACCGACCTGTCGACGTCCGCAATCAAGGCGCGCGTGCTGGCACTGCTGCAGGATGTCCGGATCCCGGATCCCGCGCAGGCGGCCCGTGCCTATCCGCATGAACTGTCGGGCGGTCAGCGCCAGCGTGCGATGATCGCCATGGCGCTGGCGCTCGATCCGCGGCTGCTGATCGCCGATGAGCCGACCACCGCGCTCGACGTCACCACCCAGGCGCAGATCCTGAAGCTGATCCGCGAGTTGCAGAGCCGCCGCAAGACCGCGGTGATGTTCATCACCCATGATTTCGGGGTGGTCGCGGAGATCGCCGATCGCGTGGTGGTGATGCAGCATGGCAAGGTGGTCGAGCAAGGCCCGGTGCAGGACGTGCTGCACAATCCGCAGCATCCTTATACGCAGCAGCTCATTGCGGCCGTGCCGCCGCTGGCGGCGCCGCCGCCACGTCTGCTGAATGCGGATCACATCCTTACACTGGAGAATGTCTCCAAGACCTATCGCAATGGCGGTTTTCTCGGCCGCGGCGCGCGAGTGACGCATGCGGTGAAATCCGTTTCGCTGAACCTGCCGCGTGGTGCGACGCTGGGCATCGTCGGCGAATCCGGCTCGGGCAAGTCGACGCTGGCCCGCTGCATCGTCCGCCTGATTGATCCCGATGGCGGCGCCATCTTGCTGGAGGGCAAGGACTGGGCGAAGCTGTCGCGCGACGAGGTACGGCGCGAGACCAAACATATCCAGATGGTGTTTCAGGATCCGTTCGCCTCGCTCAATCCGCGCCGCAAGGCCGGTGACCTGGTCGCGCAGGGCCCGATCGTGCACGGGATGCCGCGCAAGCAGGCATGGGCGGAGGCGCAAGAACTGTTTCGCCTCGTCGGACTCGATCCATCCGCAATGGACCGCCTGCCGCATGAATTTTCCGGCGGCCAACGCCAGCGCATCGGCCTCGCCCGCGCGCTCGCGCTGAAGCCGGATGTGCTGGTGGCGGATGAAGCGGTATCGGCGCTGGATGTGTCGGTGCAGGCGCAAGTGCTGACAATGCTGCACGA
>SDZE01000465.1 GCA_004173095.1 Bradyrhizobiaceae bacterium | reverse complement strand
AAGCCCGTTCAATGCTTCCACCGCCTCGGCAAAGTCCTGCTTGAACTCCTGCACAACTGCCCCGGCCGACTTGACGCTGTCAATCAGGCCGACGCCCTGGCCGACGAAATAGCTGACCAGATCGCGCGCCTGCGCATTGCCCGCTGCAGCGGAGCGATCGATCGACGCGAACGCGTCGCGGCTGATCAGGCTCTGCAGCGGCATCGGCAGCGCGCCGGGGCTGTCCGGCCCGCGATCCCATGCATCGGTCCATACCGAGCGGAGCTGCCGCGCCGGCTTGCCGGTGCGCCCCCTGGAACGGATCGCATCGCGCGATGACGCCGCGATCATCTTCTCGCGAAAAATGTCGGAGGTCTCGGATTCGGTCGTCGCCAGCCACACCGATCCCGTCCATGCGCCGGCCGCACCCATCGCCATACATGCCGCCATCTGCTGGCCCGTCATGATGCCGCCGGCGGCGAGCACCGGCACATCGCGGATCGGCTTGATGGCCTTGATGACTTCCGGCACCAGCACCAGGGTCGAGACCTCGCCGCAGTGGCCGCCGGCCTCGGTGCCTTGCGCGACGAGAATATCGACACCCGCCGCGACCTGCCGGATGGCGTGTTCCTTGGCGCCGACCAGGGCTGCCACCGGCACGCCATGCGCCTTGCCCATCTCGATCATCGCTTTCGGCGGCACGCCGAGGGCGTTGGCGATCAGCCGGATCGGATGTCGAAATGAAACCTCCAGCAGATGCAGCGCCGTCTCGCCGTCGAACGGCTGCGGCTGATCGGCATCGACCTCGGTGATCCTGAGATCGACGCCATGCTTTTTCAGCAAGCTCCTGGTGAAATCACGATGCGCCGGCGTGATGCGGCTTTCGAGCGATTTCCAGGTGACATGCTTCTCGCCGGCCGTGGAGATGTTTTCCGGGATCAGAACATCGATGCCATACGGCTTGCCGCCGACGTGATCGTCGATCCATGCGAGCTCCTGCTCCAGCGTCTGCGGCGAATGCGCGGTGGCGCCGAGCACACCGAATCCGCCGGCGCGGCTCACCGCGGCCACGACGTCGCGGCAATGGCTGAAAGCGAGCAGCGGAAAGTCGATTCCGAGCATCTCGCAGATGGGCGATTTCATCGGCACGTCTCCCCGCGTGATCATCAGGGCTGCTTCAGATGGCAGCTTGCCGGAGAGGCTAGCGCAAGAGCGGTCCGACGCAAGGGCCGTCCGCTCTCAATTGTCATCGCCCGCGAAAGCGGGCGATCCAGTAAACACCGGAATCGGTGATGAAGCTCTGTCAACATTGTCTACTGGATCCCCGCTTTCGCGGGGATGACAAGCGGAGACTGCATTCCGCCCTGCAAAACACGCACATCCGTATAGTCCGCTTTCGCCCTTGCGCTTTCGCGCCATGCGCGAAATGCTGGCCTCAACAAGCAAAGCAAAAAAACCGGGAGTGAACCAATGGCCGCAGCGCAGCCGCAATCCGCCCAATCCCGAAGCGCCAGCCCACAACATCTGGATGTCGTGGTCGTCGGTGCCGGTTTCTCCGGGCTCTATCTCCTGCACAAGCTACGCGGTCTGGGCCTGTCCGTGAAAGTGTTCGAGCAGGGCGGCGATGTCGGCGGCAC
>SDZE01000541.1 GCA_004173095.1 Bradyrhizobiaceae bacterium | reverse complement strand
CCATGCCGAGAAGATCAAGGGACGCTCATCGCCCGACGCCATGAACATTTTGGGCATCACCGGCCGCGTCGAGATGATCCATCGCGACGATCTGGTGATGTCGGGCGCGAGAAGCTAACCTTCACGTTCTCCGTCATTGCGAGGAGCGAAGCGACGCGGCAATCCAGTTTTCGCTTTTGGCCTTCTGGATTGCTTCGCGCAAACGCAGTGGGCAGAGCCAATTTCGTCATGGCTCGCAATGACGGCTGTGAGTGGTATCGCCATGATTGCGCCATGCCCAAGGTCTTGCCTGCTGCCATATGGCATTAATTACTTATCGGGAGTATTTCATGAAACGCCTTTTGATCGTACCGTTTCTGCTGCTCGCTACACCTGCCTTGTCGCAGGGTTCCCACTCCGCCGCCAATCAGGACGCCTGCGCGCGCGACACGACGCGTTTCTGTCGCGCCAAGATGAATGACGGCGACATGGCCATCCTGAGCTGTCTGAAAGAAAATCGCGCCAAGCTCGGCAAAGCCTGCGCAAAAGTGCTGACCGATAACGGGCAGTAATAGCAACGCGCCTGCTTTACCTCTCCCCACCGGGGAGAGGTCGGATTGCGAAGCAAGCCGGGTGAGGGCGCGCCCCATGCTCGGTCGGAGTAAAGCCCCTCACCCGCGCGTCAGAACGCGCGACCTCTCCCCGGTGGGGAGAGGTGAAGCAAGAGCATTGATCGCGCGGCTAACTACTCCCCGCCGGGGTCGAGGCTGGCAACACTTCCGTCGCAGCGCGATCTGGCGTCTCGTCTTTCCACCGCACCGAGCCGAACGGGCGCTCCAGCATGCGGCGGACGCGGACAGGGTCGGGCCCGAGGTGGAAGCCCGCCGCCCGCAGATATAGCGCGCGCTCGGACTGCGTGGTGCGATTGCGCTGGCGCAGGAAGTCCAGCCAGGTCGGGCAGTGATAGCGTTCGGTCCACAACTCGGGATCGGCGATGTCGCGAGCGATCGACCAGCCATAGGCGCCGTTGCGTTGCCGCGTCAGCTGCACATCCTGCATCACGCCGTGAAAGGCGCGCGCCTGATCCTGCGCCACCCGGTACTCGATCTCCACCACCAGCGGCCCGCTGCGTGGCGTCAGTTGCAGCTGGACTTCCGGATCCTCCAGCCGCTCAGCATCGTCATCGCGCGCGCCGGTCGGCGGCATCCGCCACACCAGGCCGAACAACGGCGACGCGAACATCGCAATGCCCGAGACCACCAGCGCCCATTCGACGCCGACTACGTCGGTGAGGCGCCCCCAGCCCCAACTGCCGATGGCAATGCCGCCGGCAATCGCGGCCTGGAATGCGGCCAGCGAACGACCGGCGACCCAGCGCGGCGCCGACAATTGCACGCCGATATTGAACAGCGCGATCGCGGCCATCCACACCGCGCCAGCGACGACCAATGACGCAGCGGTTAGAACCGGCTCGGTGGAGATCGCGACGCCGATGATGGCGACGCCCATGATCAGCGTGCAGCCGCGGATCGCAGTTTCGCTGCCGAATTGCTTGCGGATCTGGCCGATATTGAGGGCACCGATCACCGCGCCCATGCCGAACGCACCCAGCATGATGCCGTAGGTCTGCGCGCCGCC
>SDZE01000482.1 GCA_004173095.1 Bradyrhizobiaceae bacterium | reverse complement strand
ACGGTGATCCAGTGCAGCGACTGCGCGACGACACCGTAACGCAGCGACGAATTGAGCAAGGCCATGAGGTGTCTCCGGTCGTGACGGTGAGCGTCGCGGATTTACCAGCGCCAGCCGCCGCGGGCCGGGCCAAGCGCTTCCAGCCGCGCCCTCTGGTGCTCATCAAGCGCCGCATAGAACTGATCGTAGCTTGGCTGCAGCAGCGCCACCGCTTCCGCGAGACCTTCGAGCCGTCGCTCCATGCGATCGAGCTGGGTGGCCGTGGTGACCGCACCGGACTCGGCACAGCCGGCGGCGATGGCCTGTTTGGCCTGCAGCGAGACATCGGCCAGTTGCCGCAGCAGCAGCGCCTGACCGTCATTGGGCTTCAACAGCCCGGTGATCCAGGCGATCCGCCATTCGACCAGGCCGATGGCGAGCGGCGAGCACAGCCGTCGCGCTCCACCGGGCCCCATCGCGCCCGGCCCGTTCAGCGCGCCGGGTATCAGCACGCTCTGCGCCAAAGCCGCCGAGGTGAACGTCATCGACAGGACGAGAATCGCAAGAAGGCGTGTAATAATGGGCATCGGTGACCTCCGGTCGGGCACCGGTCTAGCACCGCCCCCCGCCGGCGAAGTTGAGGCACATCAATTGGGATTGGGCGCAACGTGACCACTCTGCACCGCCGTCATCGCGCGGCGACCATTGAGGAGATTCCATGCGCAGTGTTCACGTCGAACGTCACCTGACGGCCCGGATCGGCTGGCTGCGCGCCGCCGTGCTCGGCGCCAATGACGGCATCATCTCCACCGCAAGCCTGATCGTCGGCGTGGCTTCTGCCCACGCGGCCACCAGCAATGTGCTGCTCACCGGCATCGCCGGGCTGGTGGCCGGCGCGATGTCGATGGCCGCAGGCGAATATGTGTCGGTGAGTTCGCAGTCCGACACCGAACACGCCGATCTCGCCCGCGAGCGCAAGGAGCTGGCCAGCGATCCGGTGTTCGAGCATGAGGAACTGGCGCAACTCTATGTCGCGCGCGGCGTCGAGGCCGGCCTAGCCCGCGAAGTGGCCGCGCAATTGATGGCGAAGGATGCGCTCGGCGCCCATGCGCGCGATGAACTCGGCATTTCGGAAATCACCACGGCGCGTCCGGTGCAGGCTGCGATGGCGTCGGCGGCAACGTTCACCGTCGGCGCAGCGGCGCCGCTGTTGCTGGTGCTGGTGGCGCCCGCGGCTTATCTGGTCGCGATCGTGTCCGCCGGAGCCTTGCTGTTCTTATGCGTACTTGGCGCTATCGGTGCTAAAGCGGGCGGCGCCGGTCTGCTGCGCCCGACCTTGCGGGTGGCATTCTGGTTCCTCAGCGTCGCCATGCGCGCCCGGGCTACAAAGTAGCGGTTGGAATCTCCCCGATCGAATCTGAGCCACTTTTCGAGTTGGCGGCGATCCGCCTTCGGCTTACGAAGAGGTATGAAGCGTGATCCTCTTTCAGTCATCGTAGATCAGTTCAAACGCGAGCCCTCGCGCACAGGTTCTTTTATAGTCACATTCTATGGCGATGCCATTCTGCCGCGAGGTGGGTCGGTGTGGCTCGGGACGCTGTTGGCCTTCTTCGAAATGCTCGACATCGATGGTGGCGTGGTTCGGACGGCAATGTCCCGGCTGGCGGCGGATGGCTGGCTCGAACGCGAGAAGATCGGGCGCAGGAGCTATTACAAGCTGGCCGCCGATGGCCGGGACCGTTTCGAAAGCGGCGTCCGTCATGTCTATCATCCGGAAGCGAGCGCCTGGGAAGGTCGCCTCGAGCTCTTGCTGATCGGCAATGGCGGGGATCGCGAGGCCGCGCGCGCGGCACTGGGCGAGGCGGGCTTCGGCAGTCCGATCCCCGGTGTGTGGGTCGCGCCTGGGGGCGCGCGGGTGCCCGCGGCAGCGGGCGATGTGATCCGGCTCGAGGTGTCCGCAAGCAATGAGATGGGAAGCCGGCTGATCGGCGAGGCCTGGCCGCTCACCGAGATCGGCGGCGCCTATCGCGACTTCATCGATACGTTCACGCCTTTGCAGGTCTGGCTCGGCGGGCCGGAGCGCCTGTCGCCGGCCGACGCAATTCTCGCGCGCGTGCTGCTCATCCATCAGTATCGCCGCGTGTTGCTGCGCGACCCGTTATTGCCGGCCGCGCTGTTGCCTGCCGATTGGCCGGCGGCCGCGGCGCGGGCGCTATGCGGACGCATCTATCGAGCCCTGCGACCGCCGTCCGAACAGTGGCTGGACGCTTTTGGTGAAAGTGCCGCCGGCAAGCTGCCGGCGCCGGATGCGGAACTGGCAAGGCGATTCGCGGCCGCCTGATCGTTGTGTTACACAAAATGCTTGCTGCGGATTATAAATGTTATATGTTGGGAGATAACAAACCGGGAGGATCGGGCATGTACACGCAAGCACTGAATGCGGCGCAGACCGAAGACCGTCATGTCGAAGACGCCGCCAAGCTCGCGCGTTTCGAGGAACGTGTTGCCGCCGAAGAGCGCATCGAGGCCAATGACTGGATGCCGGAGGCCTATCGCCGGACGCTAACGCGGCAGATTTCCCAGCACGCCCATTCCGAAATCGTCGGCATGCTGCCCGAAGGCAATTGGATCACCCGTGCGCCGACGCTGCGCCGCAAGGCGGCGCTGCTCGCCAAGGTGCAGGACGAATGCGGCCACGGCCTTTATCTCTATGCCGCCGCAGAGACGCTCGGCACCTCGCGCGAAGAGCTGATCGACCAGATGCTCAGCGGTCGTGCCAAGTATTCCTCGATCTTCAACTATCCAACCCTGACCTGGGCCGATATCGGCGCTATCGGCTGGCTGGTGGATGGCGCCGCCATCATGAACCAGATCCCGCTCTGCCGTTGCTCCTACGGACCCTATGCGCGCGCGATGATCCGCGTCTGCAAGGAAGAGTCGTTCCATCAGCGTCAGGGCTACGAGATCATGGTCGCGCTGGCGCAGGGCTCTCCCGAGCAGAAAGCGATGGCACAGAGCGCGCTCGATCGATGGTGGTGGCCGTGCCTGATGATGTTCGGCCCGCCCGACAGTGTGAGCCAGCACAGTGACCAATCCACGCGCTGGAAGATCAAGCGCTTCTCCAATGACGAGCTACGCCAGAAATTCGTTGATGCCACCGTGCCGCAGGCACAGTATCTCGGCCTGACCATGCCCGACCCGGACCTCAATTGGAACGAAGCGACCGGCCACTGGGACTACGGCGCCATCGACTGGAGCGAATTCCAGCAGGTGCTGGCGGGCAATGGCCCCTGCAATCGCGATCGCATGGCCGCGCGTCGCAAGGCGCATGACGACGGCGCCTGGGTGCGCGAAGCCGCTGAGGCCTATGCCGAGAAGCAGCGCGCCCGCCGCGCCGACATCGCCGCTTGAGCCGGACAGGACATCGATCATGAGCACGCCGAACAGCCAGCTTTGGGAAGTCTTCATCCGCAGCCGCAACGGCCTTGCGCACAAGCATGTGGGATCGGTGCATGCCGCCGATGCCACGCTGGCGATGCAGGCTGCGCGCGACATCTACACTCGCCGCGGCGAGGGACTGTCGATCTGGATCATCCCGTCCAACGCCATCGTCGCGTCCGATCCGGCCGACAAGGACATGATGTTCGAACCCTCGCTGTCGAAGGCCTATCGGCATCCGACTTTCTACGAGGTACCGGACGAAGTCGGGCATATGTAAGCGGACGCCGCGTCCTCCGTCGTCGCATCAACGGCCGCATCGGCCGCATAAAATGATCGCCCAGGATAATTGCCATGGCCGTCGCGTCGATTTCCGTCAATGAAACTCCGCTGGTCCTCTATGCGCTCCGGCGCGCGGACGATGCGCTGATACTTGGCCATCGCTTGTCAGAATGGTGTGGGCATGCGCCGATGCTTGAAGAGGACATGGCGCTTGCCAATATGGGCCTCGACCTGATCGGCCAGGCGCGCGAGCTTTACAGCTATGCGGGCAAGGTCGAAGGCGCGGGCAATGACGAGGATCGCCTCGCTTATCTGCGCGACGTCCGCCAGTATCGCAATCTGCTGCTGGTGGAGCAGCCGAACGGTGATTTCGCCCGCACGATCATCCGTCAATTCCTGTATTCCGCTTTCGCCGATCTCTACTGGCGCGAGATGATGAATTCGGCGGATGCGACGCTCGCGGCCATCGCGGCAAAATCCGAAAAGGAAAGCGCCTATCATGTCAGGCATTCGTCCGAATGGGTGATCCGCCTCGGCGACGGCACGGCGGAGAGCCATCGCCGCGCGCAGGAGGCGCTCGACGATCTCTGGGCCTTCACCGGCGAATTGTTCCATGTGGATGACAGCGACCGCAGCCTGATCGCCGACGGCATGGTGATCGATCCCGAGCGCCTGCGATCGGCATGGAGTGCCACGGTCAATGAGGTGGTGCAGACGGCCACGCTGAAACTGCCGGCGCGCGACTGGATGCAGAAGGGCGGACGTTCCGGCCATCACAGCGAGCATCTCGGCCATCTGCTGAGCGAGCTGCAATCGCTGCAGCGCTCGTTTCCCGGCGCGACATGGTAACGGCCGCCACCAGCGATGACAATTTGCGCGCGGTCGCCTGGGCCGCGGCGGCGCAGGTGGCTGATCCGGAAATTCCGGTGCTGACCATAGCGGATCTCGGCGTGCTCCGGGATATCGCCGTGAAGGACGGGCAGGTCGAGGTGACGATCACACCAACCTATTCGGGCTGCCCCGCCATGAACATGATCGCGCTCGAGATCGAACTGGCGCTGGCGCGTGAGGGGATTGCGAAGCCGGTGGTGACCACGGTGCTGTCGCCGGCCTGGACCACGGACTGGATGAGCGACGAAGGTCGCCGCAAGCTGAAAGACTACGGCATCGCGCCGCCGCAGCGGGGCAGCGGGCGCCGCGCGCTGTTTGGCGAGCAGCAGGTGACCTGTCCGCAATGCGGGTCGATCGATACCGAGGTGCTATCCGAATTTGGCTCAACCTCCTGTAAGGCGCTGTGGCGCTGCAAGAGCTGCCGCGAGCCTTTCGATTATTTCAAATGCCACTAGGGAATAGTGCGATGTCTCATACGCCAAAATTCCATCGTCTTGCCGTCGGTGACCTGCGCCGCGAAACGCCCGATGCGGTGTCGATGACCTTCGCGATCCCTGCCGATCTCGCCGGCGACTATGCTTTCGCGCCCGGCCAGTATCTGACGCTGCGCACCACGATGGATGGCGAGGAAGTGCGCCGTTCCTATTCGATCTGTTCGGGCCCGGATGACCGTGAGTTGCGGATTGCCGTGAAGAAGGTCGATGGCGGCGCGTTTTCGAGCTGGGCGCTGGATCACCTGAAAGCCGGCGACGTACTCGACGTGATGACACCCACCGGCCGCTTCGGCGTCACGCATGCGCCGGGTGACGCGCTCATCCATGTGGGATTTGCGGCGGGATCGGGCATTACGCCGATCATGTCGATCATCCGCGGCGTGCTCGCGCGCGAACCGAAGAGCCGCTTCTTTCTTTTCTATGGCAACCGGACCACCTCCGGCATGCTGTTCCGCCAAGCGCTGGAAGAGCTCAAGGACCGCTTCATGGGGCGGCTGTCGGTGTTCCATGTGCTGTCGCAGGAGGAGCAGGACCTGCCGATCCTGAGTGGTCGTCTCGACCGCGACAAGGTTGCGATCCTGTTGCGCGCCATGGTGCCGGCACAGGCGATCGATCACGTCTTCATCTGCGGGCCGGTGGCGATGAGCGAGGAGATCGCGGCCACATGCAGCGAACTTGGCATTGCCGACGAGCGCGTTCATGTGGAGCGCTTCGTCTCGGGGCTTGGCGGCAAGCCCCGGCCGCGGGCGATCGTACTGCCGGAGACGCCGCCGAAGGCACTGGCCTCGCTGATCGTCGATGGCAAGCGCAAGGACGTGCCGATGATGGAGGGCGAGACGGTCCTTGATGCCGCGCTGCGCGCCGGCATGGATCTCCCCTATGCCTGCAAGGGCGGCATGTGCAGCACCTGCCGCGCCAAGGTGGTCGAAGGCGAAGCGCAGATGGATGTGAATTACTCGCTGGAGCCATGGGAGCTGCAGGCCGGCTTCGTGCTGACCTGCCAAGCGCATCCGGTGTCGGAGCGGATCGTGATTGATTACGATCAGATGTAGTTGCAACAGCCAGCGTTACGCCAACCCTCCCGGTGCGGGGGCGCGCAGCGCCGTCTCGAACTATAAGGCGGCTTGGCTCCGAGCTTGCGGCCTGGCTCCGCGGGCTGCGGACAGAGGCCGCCTGTGGATGAGGGGCAGAGCCTATTTGCTCTCGCGCATCAGCGCGTAGGCGGTCTGGGCCAGCGCGACCGGCTTGGCGTCATTCACCGGGCGAATCTCGACGCTGCCGAACGCCATGGTGCGGCCGATGCGTTGCACGCGCGCTTCCGCCAAAAGATCAGTCTGCTTCGCCGGCTTCAGGAAGTGGATGGTCTGGTCCACGGTGGTCATCGGCAGATAGCCGCCGGCCGCGGCTGACACAGCGAACACCATCGCCGTGTCGGCCAGCGACATCAGCGCCTGGCCGCAGATCACGCCGTTGTCGCGGCAGAGCTTCTCCGAAAACCGCATGCGCAACACAGCGCTGTCGGCCTCGACGCGCGCGACGGAGAGATCCAGATCCTGGACCCATGGTGCGAACACCGTCTGCAGCAGAGTGGTGGCAGCAGCTTGATCGAATGTCGTCATCAATGTCGTCCTGTTTGTGAGAATTACCCGAGCGTGACGGGCAGGGCGGTGAAGCCGCGAAACCGGACGCGGCGGGCGCGCCGCGGGACGCCAGCCATTTCGAAATTCGGGAACCGCGCGATGAAGCGACCGATGGCGATTCGGCCTTCCATGCGCGCGAGATTGAGGCCGGCGCAGACATGGGCGCCCGAGGCAAAGGCGAGATGCCGGTTCGGCGCACGGGCGATGTCGAGCTGGTCCGGCGCGGCGAATTGCGCGGGATCGCGATTTGCGGCGCCGATGCAGAGCGTGACCAGCGAGCCCTTGGGCAGGGGGACGCCGGCGATTTCGGTATCGACGGCGACGCCGCGATTGCCGAGCTGATTCGAACTCTCGAAACGCAAAAATTCCTCGATGGCGGTGCGGATCAGAGCGGGGTCGTCGATCAGGCGCTGCTTCTGGTCGGGATAACGCAGCAGCAGTTCGAGGCCGTTGCCGATCAGGTTGGTGGTGGTCTCATGGCCGGCATTGAGGATGAAGATGCAATTGTGCAGCAGTTCGACCTCGCTGAGCTTTGCGCCATCGGCGGTCTCGCCGACGATCAGCCGCGTCAGCACGTCATGATCGGCATCGCCGGGCTTTGCACGGCGATCGGCGACGAGGCGGCGCAGGTAATCGAGGAATTCAGCGACGGCGCGTTCGCCGCACGCCTGCACCTCCGGCGACAGCTTCGGCTCCAGCGCGCCGAGAATGGCGAGCGACCAACCGCGCAGCGGACTGCGCTCGGCATGGGGCACGCCGAGCAGGTTGCCGATCACCTCGATGGGAATCGCGGAGGCAAAGTCCTCGATCAGATCCACGGAGCCGCGCGCTTCCATGGCATCGAGCAGGCCGTCGACCAGCGTGATCAGGCGCGGCTCGGTTTCGGCAATAGCGCGCGGATGGAGCGCGCCGGCGATGAGATGGCGGACTCGGGTATGGAGCGGCGGATCGTTGAACACGAGACTTGTCGTGTGATGCTCGAACAGCCGCGAGCCGATGCCGTATTTCGGCGCGAACTCGAACTTCTTGTCGGAACTGAAGCGCGTGGTGTCCTTGTAGATCGCTTCGAGGTCGCCGTGTCGCGTCAGGAACAGCGAGCCATCGGGCATGCGGTGGACTGGATCAAGCGTCTGCAGCGCGCGATAGATCGGATAGGGATCGTCATAGAAGGCGTCGGGTATTGCATGCAGCGAGAAATCGCGGACCAGCGCGCGGTCGCTCTCAGCGGAGGATGGATCGATGGAAACAGCCATGCATGCATCTCCGCTGAGTAATGTCCCGGGCGCGAACAGCGTGAAGAACGCTGCACCGGGCCCGGGACAAGGCTCTTCAGCCCAAAATTTCGTTGATCTGCACCAGAGCCTGGCTGTCCGTGAAATTCGGGATGTCGGCAAAGATCTCGCGGCCGTGAGCCTTGCCGGCGGCCTTGAAGTCATCGAGCGAGGCGAAGGTGAGCATCGCCATCATCTGATATTCGACGGCGCCGCCATCGGCCTTGCCGACACCCTTGACCACCTGCGTCTGCTTGAGGCCATGGGCACCCCAGCGCTCTTTCACCAGCGGGATATGCGTCTTCAAGTAATAATCGAGATCGAACCTTGTGCTGCCGGCGACGGGATACATGACGGTGACGAGGATCATCGGTTCTCTCCTGCTGTGAGTGGGTCTGATCAGGTACGCATGGCGTTCATGGTGAGAAGCTCATAAGTCGCGGCGGTGTCGCCGGTGGCCGTGGTGATCTCGACGTCCCAGCGCACTTCGCCATATTGCCTGTTACGCGGTGACTTTTCTTTGGCGGTGAGGCGCACCTTGATGGCTTCGCCAGGCTGCACCGGTTTGACGAAGCGCAGCGAGTCCAGACCGTAATTGGCAAGCACCGGGCCGGGATCCGGATCCACGAACAGGCCGGCGGCGAAGGACAGCAGCAGATAGCCATGGGCGACGCGGCCGGGGAAGAACGGGTGCCCCTTGGTCGCTTCCTCGTCCATATGGGCATAGAAGGTGTCGCCGGTAAAATGAGCGAAGTGCTCGATGTCCTCAAGCGTGATGGTGCGCTCCTTCGACGTGAAGTTCTGGCCAATGGCGAGATCGTCGAAGTGATAGCGGAACGGATGCTTCTCCTCGATCACGGGCGCGCCCTTGGTCCAGCTTCCGGTGATGCCGGCGAGCATGGTGGGGGAGCCCTGCAGACCAGTGCGCTGCATGTAATGCTGCAGGCTGCGGATGCCGCCGAGTTCCTCGCCGCCGCCGGCGCGGCCGGGGCCGCCATG
>SDZE01000307.1 GCA_004173095.1 Bradyrhizobiaceae bacterium | reverse complement strand
GGCCTGTTCCTGCTGCACCCAGTGGCCGGCACCGTCGATGAGATGAACCGCGCGCATGTCGGTGCAGGCCGTTCGCTGCATCGTCTCCAGGGCGCCGGGTCGCTGGAAGATGCCCCAGTCCTGGCGGCCGGAGATGAAGCACGAAGGCACATCGATGGTGCGGCCGGAGAACAGCTCGTAATCCGCATTGAACGCGCCGGTTGTGTTGCAACGATACCATTGCAGACCGCCCTGGAAACCGGTGCGTGCATACTCGGCACTGTAATAGGCTAATTCCCGATCAGGCAGCCATGTATTGGCCGCGATGGCGCCGCGCGACGGCATTTCCCGGGCGACGGTCTCGGCCATCGTTTCGTGCAGATCCATCACATAATAGGTCGGCAATTTCGCAAGTTCAGCCGCTGTCCAGCCCTGCAGCGGATATGGCTTGTTGTCCTGCCAGTCCGCACTCTTGTGATGATAATAAGCGCGGAGGAAATCGTGCACGCCTTGCGGTGCGTGCTGCATGTGGTCATTGGCCTCGGGTGTCGCGTAGTACCATTGATAGTGTTGACGCGGCCGCGGCAGGGCTGCAAGGTCGCGGTGAACGGGATCTTCGGCCTTTGGCGCGGCCGGCTCTCTCACCTTATCGAATGGCAGCGACGGCGGTCCGGAGAACGGCGCGCTCATCAACACCACGGAGCGAAACACATCGGGACGTGTCAACGCGCACCAGGCGGCGACGGAGCTGCCGAAGTCGTGACCGACCACCGCATCGACGTGGCGATAGCCGAACGCAAAGACGAGAGCGAGTGCATCGCGGACGAGATTGAGCAAATTGAACGGGCGCAGGTCACCGTCGTAATCGGCGCTCCATCCGGTGGTGCGGCCATAGCCGCGCTGGTCCGGCGCGATGACGTGATAGCCGGCCGCCGCGAGCTGCGGCATCACCTTGCGCCAGCTGAAGGCGAGCTCCGGAAAGCCGTGCAGCAAGAAGATGCAGGGGCGGCCGTCGGTCTCGAAGCCGGCTTCCAGCACATGCATGCGCAGGCCGTTGACATCGGCGATGAAGCGCGAGCGAATACCGGGTGGCAGAATGTCGGGATTGATGGGATCGAGATCTGTCACGTCGCCTCCTTGGCTGCTCTTGCGTGGCAGCGTCGCCGTCACTCCAGCGCAGTGCGCGCGAAATGGCAACTATCGCGTGAAGCAGGCCACCAATTCGATATGCGGGGTATGGCGGAATTGGTCGACCGGAACGACGTTGCGCAGCCTATAGCCGCCGTCGATCAGAAGTCTGGCGTCGCGGGCAAAGCTCTGCACGTTGCAGGACACCGCGACGACCAGCGGCACCTTGCTGGCGGCGAGCCGCTCCGCCTGCGCCTGCGCACCGGCGCGTGGCGGATCGAACACGACGGCGTCGAAATCGCGCAACTCCTGGGCGACGAGCGGGCGTCGAAACAGGTCGCGGGCTTCGGCCTTGATCGGTTTCAGGCCCGGCGTCGCCTTGATGGCCTGTTGCAGTGAAGCGATGGCGCGCGTGTCACTGTCGATGGCGTGGATCTTTGCCTTCGCCGCGAGGCGCAATGCGAACGGACCGATCCCGCAGAACAGGTCGGCAACCAGCTTGGCGCCTTTGCA
>SDZE01000457.1 GCA_004173095.1 Bradyrhizobiaceae bacterium | reverse complement strand
CTTCTTCGCCTGTCCGCATCACGAATCTGGTCATGGGGAGGTCCTTTCGCATACCGTCGCACTAGGCCGCGTGCGGAATTTGGCGACGCCTGGTAAGAGCCATCTGAATGGCGGCTTTGCGCCAAAACCAGACATTGCTCGGTCAACGCAAAGGGTCAGCAACTTGCGGGCGAATTACCCGCAAACTGGCTCACATATTTAAGCGTCTGAAACTCCTGCAGTCCCTCGATACCGCCTTCCGAGCCGACGCCCGAATCCTTGGTGCCGCCGAACGGCGTCTCCGGCAGTGACGCCTGCCAGTGATTGACGATGACATTGCCGCTCTGGATCGCCTCGGTGATGGCCGACGCATTGCGCATGTCATGGGTCATCACATAGGAGGCCAGGCCTAAGGGCAGCCGATTGGCGAGCCGGATTGCGTCATCCATCGTGCGGAAGGGCGCCGTCGCCGCCAGCGGCCCGAACGGCTCGACATTCGAGGCCATGCAGTCGTCATCGACAGCGGTCAGCACCGTCGGGCGATAGAAGAACCCCTGATTGCCACAGCGCTCGCCGCCCGCTGACACCGCGATCTTCCGCGTGCGTGCATCCTCCACGAACCGCTCGATAGAATCGATGCGCCGCACATGGGCCAGCGGGCCCATTTTCGTCGTTGCGGCAAAACCATCACCGACCGTGATTGCATTCGCGAGCTCCGACAGTTTCGCGGCAAAGCGATCGTGAATCGATTCATGGACGAAGAAGCGCGTCGGCGAGGTGCAGACCTGGCCGGAATTGCGGAACTTTGCCGTCACAGCCGAGATTGCGGCCGCCTCCGGATCCACATCGCCAAAGATCAGCACCGGCGCGTGGCCGCCCAGTTCCAGTGTCATCCGCTTCATGGTCTGCACCGCGAGAGCGCCGAGTTGCTTGCCGATCTCCGTCGATCCCGTGAAGGTCAGGCCGCGCGTGATCGGCGAGCCCAGCAGCTTTTGCGAGATCAGCGCGGGATCACCAAACACCACATTCAGCACGCCTGCGGGCAAGCCGGCATCCACAAGCGCCGCTGCAATGGCGAGCGCGGTTGCCGGCGTCTCTTCTGCCGGCTTGATGATGACCGAACATCCCGCCGCCAAGGCGCTGGAGATTTTTCGCGCCGGTGTAATGGCGGGCGCATTCCACGGTGCGAAGGCTGCGATCGGACCGAGCGGCTCACGCACCGCCATCTGCTGAAGATTGCGACTGCGCGACGGGATCACCCGGCCATAGGCACGGCGCCCCTCTTCCGCATTCCACGCAAAAATGGCCGCCGCCGTGTCCACCTCGACACACGATTCTGCGATCGGCTTGCCGAGCTCCAGCGTGATCAGGCTGGCAATCGCGTCCTTGCGGTCCACGATCAACGCCGCAGCGCGCTGCAGGATCGCCGCGCGATCGACCGCCGACATCTTGCGCCATAGCTCAAATCCCCGCGCCGACGCAGCAAGCGCCTCGTCGAGATCGGCTGCACTTCCATGCGGCAGCTCGCCGAGCACACCGCCCGTAGACGGATTGAGCACCGGCGCACTGGCGCGGCCCTCGCCGCTGCGCCACCTGCCGTCGATGAAGAGCTTGAGCGCTGGATAGTCCGTCATCGCAACATCCCTTGTTAAGCAAAACGGGCACGGCAACGCCGTGCCCGTGAGTTGGGGGCAAGTCTTTTGTTGAAGTTCGGCTCTTACTTGGCCGCGCTGACCAGCGGGCAGTTGCCGTCCTTGAGCGGACGGAACGCCTTGTCACCGGGAACGGTGTCGAGGATCTTGTAATAGTCCCACGGGTACTTCGATTCGGCGGGCTGCTTGACCTGCAGCAGATACATGTCGCGGATCACGCGGCCGTCCTCGCGGATCGAGGCATTGGTCGTGTAGAAGTCGTTGATCGGCAGCTTCTTCATTTCGGCCACGACCTTGGCACCGGCATCGGTCTTGGCTGCTTCCACCGCCTTGAGATAGTGGGTCACCGCACCATAGACGGCCGCCTGCAGGCTGCCCGGCGCCTTGCCGTTGAAGCGCTCCATAAAGCGCTTGCTCCAGGCGCGAGTCTTGTCATTGGCGTCCCAGTAAAAGCTGTCGGCGAAGATCAGATCCTTGGCGCTGGCAAGACCAAGCGCATGGATATCCGGCAGGTTCACCAGCAGCGCGGCGATGCTCTGGCCGCCAGACGTCAGGCCGAATTCATTGGCCTGCTTCAGCGCCGTCATCATGTCCGAACCGGCATTGGCGAGACCAACGACCTGCGCCTTCGAGGCCTGCGCCTGCAGCAGGAAGGACGAAAAATCCGACGAATTCAGCGGGTGCTTGCTTGAGCCGAGCACCTTGCCGCCATTGGCATTGACGACCTTGGTGGCCTCGGCTTCGAGCGCGAGACCGAAACTGTAATCGGCCGTCAAGAAATACCAGTTCTTGAGCCCCTTCTGCACCAGTGGCGCCGTGGCGACATTGGCGAGCGCATAATTGTCATAGGCCCAGTGCACGCCATTCGGCGAACACGACTTGCCGGTCAGCTCCGGCGTGCCGGGACCGGTTGCAAGCAGCACCTTGTCCTTCTCGAGCGACAGCTGCTGCACAGCGAGCGCCACGCCCGACGACACCACTTCAGTGATCGTATCGACGCCTTCGGTGTCATACCACTTGCGCGCCAGTGCGAGGCCGATATCGGCCTTGTTCTGATGATCCGCCGAGATCACCTCGATCGGCATGCCATTGACCTTGCCGCCGTAATCCTCGACTGCCATTTTCGCGGCCAGCACGGAGCCGGCACCGACATTGTCGGCATAGGGTCCAGACATGTCGGTGAGCACGCCGATCTTGACGGTGCCGTTAGAGATCTCCGCCGAAGCGGTCGTAACGAAGGACAGCATCGCGGCTGTCACAAGCAGCTTGTTGATCTTCACGCGTTTTTCCCTCTTCAAAGTCTTTTTAGGTTTGCTTCACTTGATGTCTTTGAGCACCGGCAGCAGATAGGTCAGAAACTTCCCGGGATCCTCACTCATCGGGAAGTGACCAAGGCCCTTCATGATGGTGACGTGGCTGCCCTTGACGCTATTGGCGACGGCCATCGTCTCTTCCGGCGTGCAGGAATAGTCATATTCGCCGGACAGCAAGAACAGCGGACATTTTGACGTATCGATCTGCGCCACGCGTGCGCGTATGTCGCCATCGAGCTTGTAGAAATAGAGGTCCCCCTTGAACACGCCGGGGCCACCCTGCATGTAGTGCCACAGCGTTTCCCAGCGATCCGCGTCCGGCGCGTCCGGGCCGACCAGGCCCGAGACGATGGCCGCGCAGACTTCGCCGCCGTGCACGTCCGGACGATGCAGGAAGTTGAGATCGTAATAGGGATCCACATGCGCGCCGGCCTGCAGACCGATGATCGCGCGAAAACGTTCGGGATGTTCGAGCGCCAGATGCAGCACGATCCGACCACCGATCGAGCAGCCCATCACGATTGGCTTGTCGAGTTCGAGCGCGTCGGAGACCGCCAGGATCATCTCGGTATATTGCGCCGAGGTGAGCTGATATTCCTCATTGTGCCACCCCACCGGCGGCGACGACTTGCCATGCCAGGGCATGTCGAAAGCGATGACGCGGTGACCCGCGGTGACGCGCTCGTCATTCATCAGCGCACGATACTGGCGGCCATCGGCGCCGGCGGTGTGCAGGCAAAGCAGCGGCGTGCCATTGCCGGCTTCCTCCACATAAATGCGGTGCTTGCGGCCGAACAGATCGAGATGCAGATAGCGGCCGATGGTGGATTCAAAACGAGCGGTCATGCGGCAACTCCGGTGCGCAGCTTCACCAGCGCTTCCTTGAAGTAGCGCAGATTGGCCATGAAGACCTTGAGGTCGCCTTCGGCCTTCAACACCCGGCGCTTGATCAGCGCCATCAGGTCATGCGACCCCGGCTGTGGCTTTTCGCTCCAGAATTTCGACCACTCCTCCTCCGACGCACGCAGCGCGAACGACCAGGACGGCATCACAAACGGGCCCTGGGTGATCGCAACGATCTGCCCTTCATTGATGCCGATCAGCCAGGCGGTCGACCCGACCTCAAGCAGAAACGACGTCGTCAGAAAGCGACCGCGCTTCACCAGCATCGTATCGCCATTGACCTTATTTTTCAGGTCTTCGATCATGAGTCCTCCCTTCAGGCAAGCGCGACCAGCGCATCGACGGCGACAACGCCCTCGCCCACACGGTTGATAATCAGCGGATTGATCTCGGCATCCACCACGACCGTATTCTTATCCAACGCAAGCCGCGACATTGCGACAATCGCCTGCGCCAAAGCATCCATATCGCCATGCGGCTTGTTGCGGAAACCCTGGAACACGCGGCTGATCGCTAATTCGGCGATCATGCTCTTTGCCGTATCGAGATCGACCGGCGCGAGGCGGATGCTGCGATCGCGATAGATCTCGGTGGTGACGCCACCGGCGGCCAGCAACACCAATGGTCCCGCTTCCGGATCGACGCGATAGCCGAGCAGCATCTCGCCGAGGCCCGACGTCATCGGCTGCACCAGAACCTGCAAAACCGCGGCATCCGGCCGATGCATCTTCACGCTGTCGGCGATTTTCGCCATCGCAGCCTTGAGGTCGGCCTCACTGCCGACATTGAGCACGACACCGCCGACATCGGTCTTGTGCGCGATTTCTGCGGACAGCAGCTTAACGGCAACTGGATAGGCAAACGGCAGCGCGATCGAAGTGGCGGTGATGTCGACCGCAACGGCCGGCGCATGCGGCACACCGACTTGCTTCATCAGCGCATAGGCTGCGATTTCGTCGAGCTGCCTGGTCGGCTTTGCGGTGATGTCGTGCAACGGCTGTGCCTGCGCCGTCGCCACGCGACGCAAGAGTGCGGCGCTGACCGCATCGGCGCAGGACTCCGGCGTTCGAAAATTCGGCACACCAGCGTGCGCGAGCAGGTTCAACGCCTGCGGCGCATCCGGCACCAGGAATGTCACCAGCGGTTTTGCGGACGATGCACTGTCGATCACCGGCTTTACCGCCAGATCCGGCTGGAACCGGGCGGACGAGCCGACCACCGCCACCACCACATCGAATTCCGGTGCCGACAGCATGGTGTCGAGCGCTGCCTTCATCACATCATAACGCGTGCCGGCCAGCGTGAGATCGATGATGCGCTCGTGATGGGCCTTCACGCCGGCCTGCGTCAGGCGCGCAAAGGTCTCGTCGCTGGGCTTCACCACATCGATGCCGCGCATCGACAACTCATCGACCACCATGGCGGCGCCGCCGCCCGTGGTGGTGACAACACCGACGCGCTTGTTCAGCCGCGCCGCTGCGGGCCGTGCCGGCAGACGCTGCAACAGAGGCATCACTTCGAGCAATGTTTCAAAGTTGAACACGCGGGCGATGCCGCAATCGGCGAGGAATGCCGCGGCGACATCGTCTTCGCCGGCCAGCGCGCCGGTATGCGATAGCGCCAGTTCGGCCGCAGCTGCGGAGCGGCCAAGCTTGTACGCGACCACCGGCTTGCCGCGCGCCGCTGCCGCCAGCGCAAATGTTCGCAGGTCCTGCGCGTGGCGGATGCTTTCGAGGAACAGCACGTAGCCGGTGACGGCGGGATCATCGAGAGTGGCCGAGCAGATCTCGCCAAGGCTGAGATCGATCTCGTTGCCGACAGAGACCAGACCGGCAAAACCGATATTGCGGGCCTTGCCGCGCGAGATGAGGCCGCCCAGCAGGCTGCCGCTATGCGAGGCCACGAAGATGCCGCCGCGCGGCAGATCGGGCTCGGCGAAAGCGGCATTGGCCGTGATGATTGTCTTCTGGTGCAGGCTGATGGCGCCGAGGCTCGATGGGCCAAGGATGCGCAGGCCAGTCTCAGCGCAAATCTTCTGCAAGCGCGCGACAAGCTTGTAGCCCGCTTCGCCGCCCTCCGAGAAGCCCGAGGCGAGGATCGTCGCCACGGGGACGCCGAGCCGTCCGCATTCGGCGGCGGCCTCCACGGCATCCTCTGTCGGCGTCAGGATGAAGGCGTGATCCGGAACTTGCGGCAGCTCGGCCAGTGAGCGCCAAGCCTTTTCGCGTAGTACGGTCGGCCGGCGCGGATTGATCGGATAGATCGTGCCCAGATAGCCGGCGCGCCGCAGATATTGCAGCGGCCGCGCCGAGGTCTTCGACACATCGTCGGACGCACCGACCAGTGCGATGCTTCGCGGAGCGAGCAGCGCCTGCCGGAGCGATGGCTTGGTCATATCAGCTGGCACGCGCGCCCCGCTGATCGAAGCGGCGGTCGAACACGTCTTCGGCAATCCGGTTCTTCAGGATTTCTATGGAGCCGCCGGCAATCATCCAGCCGCGGGTGCGGCGCATGCAGTATTCCGCGAGCGCCTCCTGGCTGTAGCCGAGACCACCCATGATCTGCACTGCTTCATTCGCCGCATCGAAGCCGGCCTGGTTGCAGGCGAGTTTTGCCAATGCCGTCTGATATGGTGATGGCAGGCCCTCGGTGACGCTGGCGGCGCGATACAGCAGCATCTGCGCCGATTCCAGCTTCAACGCCATGTCGGCAAACTTCCACTGCAGGCCTTGAAACTCGCAGAGCGGGCGGCCGAACTGCTTGCGGATCGCGGCATGGTCGCGGGCGAGATTAAACGCGTAACGGCCGAGCGCCAGCGCACGCGATGAATTGCCGAGACGCTCCACATTGAAGCCGGAGATCTGCCTCTTGAAGCCGCCGGGGCCGAGCAGCACGTTCTTCGCCGGAATGCGGCAATTCTCGAAATAGAGCTGGCTCCACTGCTCGCCGCTCATGAACGGCGTCGGCTTGCCGATGGTGAAGCCGGGCGTGTCGCGCTCAATGATGACCGAGCCAATGCCGTTCACACCGGGCCCGAAGCGGACATAGATGAGATAGATGGCGGCATCCGGGCTGTGGGTGCCGAACACCTTGCTGCCATTGATGAGGAAGTCGTCGCCATCCGCGGTGGCGGACGTCTTGAGTTCGGTCACGGCAGAGCCCGCATCGGGCTCGCTCATGCCGAGGCTGATGCAGATATTGCCGGCGAGCAGATCAGGCAGCCAGCGCTCCTTCTGCTCCGGCGTCGCATATTCCACGAAGGTGCGGATGGGACCGAAATTGCCGGCCTGGATCACGTCGGCGCTGCGCGGGCACACGGAGGCGATCTGCTCGATAGCAATTACTGAGTCGAACAGCGTACCGCCCTGCCCGCCATGCTCGGGATCGAAGGCGATGCCCATCAGGCCCTGCTTGCCCATCATCTGCGCGACGTCGCGCGGGAAATGCGGATCATGCGCGCGCTCCAGCGCACCGGCCTTCAGGTTGGATTCGGCGAAGCGACGCACGCTGTCCGCAAATGCCTGCTGCTCTTCGTTCAGTTCGAAATTCATGTCTCTGGCGCACCTGCTCGATTACCCATCCTGTTTCCCAGCGCAGGCTTTGACCGACAACTGCACATCGGTTATAGGGTCATTACATTATGTAATGATTAGAATTGGTCGATCGGGCCATGATCCCACCGCTCAATCCGCTGCATGTGTTCGATGTTGCGGCGCGCCATCTCAGCTTCACCCGCGCCGCGGCCGAGCTGCGCGTGACGCAACCCGCCATCAGCCGGCAGATCACGACGCTGGAAGGTTTTCTCGGCATCCGCCTGTTCGAGCGCGACAAGCACGGATTGCGGCTGACATCGGAAGGCGAGGAATTCCA
>SDZE01000395.1 GCA_004173095.1 Bradyrhizobiaceae bacterium | reverse complement strand
CCATCGTCGCCCTCACGACCAATGTGAAACTCAGCGACGCCGTCGTCGCCTTCGCGCCGGGCGCCATGGATGCGATGCTCGCATTGGCGCTGACGCTGCACATCGATCCGGTGTTCGTCGGCGCCCATCATCTGTCGCGCTTCATCTATGTGTCGATCGTGACGCCCGGCATCGTGCACCTGTTCGGCAAGGCGCAGGACGACATCGACGACTAGCGGCGCGCGACCTTGACGGCGCCCCATCCGGCGATAGCCGCCATCAGGAGCGAGATCAGCACGTTGTAGCCGGCCAGCGACAGGCCGAGAAAACGCCACTGCACCTCGTCGCAGCGGATGACTTTCACGGTGTCGAGTTGCTGCAGCAGGCCGCCGGCCTTGCCGAAATCCACGAGCGGTCCGGAGCAATCGGTCGGGCCCTGCCAGAATGTCCATTCGACGCCGGCGTGGTAGCCCGCAAGCACCGCATTGGCGAGCGCCGCCGCGGCCAGAATCGCGAGGCCTGCGACCAGCACGCCGCGCGGCGCACCGCGGCCGGCGGCCACTGCCACCAGGACAGCCAGCGGGATCGACAGGTAATAGGCATAACGCTGTTCGAGACAGAGCGGACACGGCCGGATATCGAGCACCAGCTGAAAGAACCAGGCGCCGGCAATGGTCGCGGTCGCAATCACGGCGATCGCGCAAGCCGCCGAGAACGCATGGTTTGCGCCGGACGGTGCGGCGGACGAGGCTGAAACGGCGCTCACAGGGCTCTCCAGAATGGCTGTGCCGTCCTATCGCGGGCCTGCCGGGCTGTCGAGGCAAACGGGATCACATGGCCGACATCGCCCCGATCGCCGCAACGCGCTTTTCTTGCCTCTCCGCCGTTGACCCGCGGATCGTCCCGGCTATAGTCCGCCCGCTTCGTGACGCCCGTTTCGGCTCCGATGGCCCCTGTGGCGGAATTGGTAGACGCGCTCGACTCAAAATCGAGTTCCGCAAGGAGTGCTGGTTCGATTCCGGCCAGGGGCACCATTGTCCGCTTTCATGTTGCTTGGCTTCATGCCCACCGCTGTCATCCCTCACGGTTATCGCGCCTGTTGGACGCAGGCAGCGATGAGCTTCTTGCCGTGACCGTGTCGCGATCCTGCGTCCGATGGCTTGAACCGCCGTTTCGCGCTCGCTATGACGCGCCATCTCTTCATGACATGACGGGCTCCCGATCGGATGACTGACGCGCCACAAGCCGCTGCCCTTCCCGCTGCCAAGCATGCATTCGACGTCCGCCTCGAGGATGGCGCCACCGCCAGCGTGCGCGTTTATGGCAGCGGTCCACGCGTGATCTGCAGCCATGGCAACGGCCTCGCAGCCGACGCCTTTCAGAGTTTCTGGCGCCTGTTCATTCCGGACTATGAGACCGTGGTGTTCGACTTCCGCCATCACGGCCGCAGCAGCCCATACGCCAAGCCGATCCCGCATGTGTGGCCGCAGCTCATTCGCGACTACGATGTCATCATGACGGGCATCACCCGCGAGATCGGCGCCGCGCCCAGCCTTGGCGCGTTTCATTCCATGAGCGCGCTCGCCACCCTGCTGCATGCGTCCGAATATGAGTCACCATGGATCGGCATCGTCGGCTTCGAGCCGCCGGCGACGCCGCC
>SDZE01000025.1 GCA_004173095.1 Bradyrhizobiaceae bacterium | reverse complement strand
CGTCTTATGCCCGTCATCGATATGCACACCCATGCCCTCAGCAAGCGCGTCGAGCCGCTGGTGGCCGGCAAATACGATCCGATGAGCAATCCGTATCGCCGCGACATGTCGGAGGCGAGCCGCGCCACCGATGCCGAGCAAGGCAAGCTGCTGCCGGGCGTGATGCTCGACATCGGCAAGCGCCGCGAGGTGATGGCCAAGATGGGCGTCGATGTTCAGGTGATCGCGCCCGCGCCGGCGCAGCAGAACTACTGGGCGGACGAGGAGTTGTCTGTGGCGCTGTCGCGCGTGCAGAACGAGGATATCTCCGCGCTGGTGGCGCAGGATCCCGCGCATTTCGCGGGCATGGGCACGTTGCCGATGCGGTTTCCTGATCTGGCCGTGGACGAGGCGGTGCATGGCGTCGAGCAGCTCGGCCTGCGCGGTTTTCAGATCGACACCCGCGTGGAGCAGCTCGAACTGTCCGACCCGGCCTTCGATCCGCTCTATGCGCGCCTCGCGCAATTGCGGGTGCCGCTGTTCATCCATCCGCTCGGCTTTTCCGATGGGCACCGGCTCGGCGATTTCTTCATGGTCAACACCGTCGGCCAGCCGGTCGAGGAGACCATTGCCATCTCGCATTTCATCATGGGCGGCATTCTCGACCGGCATCCGGAGCTCGATGTCGTGATCGCCCATGGTGGCGGTTACTATCCGTTCTATGCGGCCCGCATCGATCACGCCTGGAAGGTTCGCCCGGAAGTGCGGCGCCTGACCGCCGAGGCGCCGTCGACCTATCTGAAGCGGCTGTGGTTCGACACCTGCGTATTCTCACCCGGCCTGATCGACAATCTGGTGGCCACCGTCGGTGTCGATCGCGTGATGATGGGCTCGGACTATCCGTTCGACATGGGTGACGAGGATCCGGTCGGCCTGGTCAGGCAGGCCAAGCTGTCGGAGGCCGATCGTGAAAAAGTCCTGTTCGGCAATGCCAGCCGGCTGTTCCGGATCGCGTAGAGCGAGGAGGACTCATCATGATGAATAACGGCAAGGCCTACGGGCTCTATATCGACGGCCGCTTCCAGCCGGCTTCCACGGGACGCGTCATTCGTGTGGAAAATCCGAAGGACGGCAGCCATCTCGCTGATGTCGCCGAAGGCGACGACGAGGACATCGACCTGGCCATCGATGCTGCCGAACGCGCTGCGGCGATCTGGGCGGCGACGCCCGGCGCCGTGCGCGGCGATATCATGCACCGGGCCGGAGAATTGCTGGCGAAGAAACTGCCCGATCTTGTTTCGATCGAGGTCGATCAGATCGGCCGCGCGCGACGCGAGATGAGCGCGCAGCTCGGTCGTCTGCCGGAATGGTTCCGCTATTTCGGCGCGCTGGCGCGGACTCACGAGGATACCGTCCCGCCATTCGGCGGCAATTTCCTGAACTACACGCGCCGCGTCCCGCTCGGCGTGGTCGGCCATGTCACACCGTGGAATCATCCGCTGCTGATCCTGACCAAAAAGATCGCGCCGTCGATGGCGGCTGGCAATACGATGGTGGTGAAGCCGAGCGAACTGGCACCGATCACACCGCTGTTGCTCGGCGATATCTTCAAGGAAGCCGGCGTGCCGGACGGCGTCTATAATGTCGTGCCGGGCTATGGCGCCACCGCGGGCAAGGCGCTCACCACCAGCAAGCGCATCAAGAAGATCGATCTCACCGGCGGCACCGAAACCGGAAAGATGGTGGCATCGCTGGCGGGTGCCAATCTCACAAAAGTCTCCGCCGAGCTTGGCGGTAAGGCTGCGGTGATCGTGTTCGACGATACGCCGATTGAACGCGGCGTTGCTGCGGCCTTGTTCGCGTCCTTCATTGCCTCCGGCCAGACCTGCGTGCAGGGCGCGCGTCTGCTGGTGCAGCGCTCAGTGCATGACCCCGTCGTGGCCGAACTGGTGAAACGCACCAATGCAATTCGGATCGGTGACCCGCAGGACATGGCGACCCAGATGGGCCCGCTGGTGTCCGCCAAGCAGCGCGATCTCACCGAGCGCTATGTGCGGATCGGACTGGAAGAGGGCGCGACGCTTGCCGCCGGCGGCAAGCGGCCGGGCGGCGCAGCCTTCGACCACGGCTATTTTCACCAGCCGACGATCTTCACCGATGTGACGCCGACCATGCGCATCGCTCAGGAAGAGATTTTTGGGCCGGTGGTCTGTGTCATCCCGTTCGAGACCGAGCAGGAGGCCATCGCCATCGCCAATGGCACCGAATTCGGTCTCGCCACCTCGATCTGGACCCGCGACGTCACCCGCGCCCATCGCGTTGCCCACCAATTGCAGAGCGGCATCGTCTGGATCAACGATCACCACCGTATCGATCCATGCTCACCCTGGGGCGGCTTCAAGATGAGCGGCATCGGCCGCGAGAACGGCGTTGTCGCCTATGAGGAATACACTCAAATCCAGAACATCATCGTCAATCTCTCCGACGAGCCGTTCGACTGGTATGCCGACGACGGCAAGGAGAAGCGCTACAGCTAAACGGATTGCAATAGGGGATACGTTGATCCGAGTGAGGCCACGCTTTGCAAAGTTGATAAGCAGTATTGCAATGATGACTCGCAGCGGCGCAAATCATCGAATGCACAATTAATGAGCGACGGCTGCCTGTTGACTGACATCTGGGGATCCAATTTATTGTGCGCTCCCAGACAAGTCTTCCGGCCGTGACCTCCGTTAGCTTCTTCGAAGTTCGAACCGTGGCTTGTGCCGCGATAACGTCGAAGGAGGGATCCAATGGTCACGCTGTCTGTTCCGCGTTTTCACCGGCTGATACATGTTGCGGTATTCGGAGCGCTGTTGGTGGTGGGTATCGGCGCCTCGACCGGCGCCAAAGCGGCTGCGCCGGCGGCTTGTGCCGCTTTGCAGGCGAAGTTTCCGGATTGGAAAGGCAAGACACTCGTCAACGCCATCAACCCGCATACGCCCGGTTATGAGTCCATCGATCCCAAGGATCCGAGCAAATACATTGGCTTCGACATCGATCTCGGCGAGATGATCGGCGATTGCCTCGGCTTCAAGCTGACCTATAAAGCCGTGACCTTCGCGGCTCTCCTGACCACGCTGCAAAGCGGGCAGGCCGATATCGTCATCTCCGACATTTATGCCACCGAAGAGCGCGCCAAGGCCGCTGATTTCATCACTTATTCGAAAGTTTTTGACGGCGTCCTAGTCGCCAAGGGCAATCCGAAAAAGATCACCGGCATCGACACCTCGCTGTGTGGAACAGCGGCAGCGGAAAATACCGGCTATGTGGAAGTGCCCTTGATCCAGGCGCTGGGTCCGGAATGCAAGAAGCTCGGCAAGCCGGAGCCGACCATCCAGCTCTATGACAACAACGCTAACTGCATCCAGGCGATCCTCGCCGGCCGCGCCGACACCTACATCAACGACGTCAACACCGTCGATAATGCAGTGAAGGCCTATCCGGACAAGCTGGAAAAAGCGATCGCAGTAACCATTCCCTATCAGGTCGGCATCGGTGTCCCCAAGGACAAACCAAAATTCCGGGAGGCCGTGCATGCGGCGATGGTCGAAATCCATAAGTCGGGCGATCAACTTGCGCTTCTTAAGAAGTGGAATCTCGATCCGAACAACCTCATGGAGCCCGGTCTGCTGATGGTCAAGTAAACCACCCAGACCCGTACGGTGGGCAATGATGCGGTTGCGCCGCGCCCACCATCGCGGATTGCTATCAGACTGGTGGGCACGCTGCACTTTGCCCATCCTACAGATCAATCAGGACTACGTGCTCCATGGAGCTCTTCCTCCACTATCTGACCATGCCGTATATGATCGAGGGCATCCTGGCGACCTTGCAGGTCACCGCCCTCGGCCTGATCGGCGGCCTGGCTCTCGGCGTGATCCTGGCCTGGATGCAACTCAGCCGCTTTAAGGCGCTGGCCACCTTCGCCCGGATCTACACCGTGATCTTTCGCGGCACGCCGCTGATCTTGCAGATGGTGTTCGCCTATAACGCTTTGCCGCAGATCGGCATCAAGCTGCCCGCAATTCTCGCCGCCGGTCTCGCGCTGGCTTGCAACGAGGCGCCGTTTATCGCCGAAATGCTGCGCTCCGGCGTGCTCGGCGTCGATCGCGGCCAGGTGCTGGCCGGGCAGGCGCTCGGCATGACGCCGGGTGTGTTGATGCGCCGGATCATTGCGCCGCAGGCGATCCGCTCGATGATCCCCGCTTTGGGAAACGAGACCGTCAGTGCGTTGAAGAATTCATCGCTCGCGTCGGTGATCGCCGTCCAGGAACTGACGCTGCGTTCGACACAGCTGGCATCCGCGACCTTCGATTTCTTCTCGATCTTCTTTGCCTCCGGCCTGATCTATCTGGTGCTGACCGCCGCCATCGCGGGAATCCAGCTCCTTCTGGAATGGCTGTTCGATCTCGACCGGGTCTCCAGACAGATCAAGTTGATGCGCATGATGCCATGGTATCGCACACAGGGGATCGACGATCCGCTGACATCGGCTGTTGCGGCGCAGGCAGAGGTGTTGCCGGATGCCGGCGTCGCCGAACTGCCGCCGCCGCGTGCCCGTAGTGAGCGCGGCGACCGCGCGCAACGCGCCGAGATGCTGGCGCGCAACAATGTCGCCGTAGACGTAATGGCGTTGCGCAAGAGCTATGACAAACAGGTGGTGCTTGACGGCGTCGGTCTCACCGTGCGGATCGGCGAGGTGATTGCGCTGCTCGGCCCAAGCGGCTCCGGCAAGAGCACGCTGCTGCGCTGTATCAACAATCTCGAATTGTGGAACGGCGGCAGCATCACGGTCGGCGGACGCCGGCTCGGCTTCAGCGAGCAGGGCAAGGCGCTGTCGCCACGGCTGTTGGCGCATGCCCGTGCCGAGGTCGGGGTCGGCATGGTGTTCCAGCAGTTCAATCTGTTCGGCCATCTCACGGCGAAGGAAAACATCGCGGGTCCGCTGCGTTGGGTGCACGGTATGGCGCACGCCGATGCCGATCGCCGCGCCGACGAACTGCTGGCACGCGTCGGGCTCAGCCACCGCGCCGATGCGTTGCCGCGGCATCTGTCCGGTGGTCAGCAACAGCGAGTGGCTATCGCCCGCGCCATCGCACCCAATCCGAGCGTGCTGCTGCTCGACGAGCCGACCTCGGCGCTCGATCCCGAACTCGTCAATGAGGTGCTCGAAGTGATCCGGCGCCTCGCGGTGGAAGATGGGCTTACCATGATCATTTCCACGCATCAGCTGCGCTTTGCCAGCGAAGTTGCTGACCGCGTAGTGCTGCTGGCGGGCGGTTCGATCATCGAGGAAGGTCCGGCCGATCAGGTGCTGAACCATCCACGCAATCCGATCGCGCAGCGCTTTCTCAATGCCATGGAGGCCGAGGTCGTATGAGCCGCCATCCAATCGTTGTCATCCCATCTTTGTTATAGTCGTGAGGGCCTTTGCATGAAGCATCATCTTCTTCCGGTGTCGCCGAAGACCGTGCATTGGGGCTATTTCAGCAAGGTCGTGGCACCGTCGCTCACGCTGAAATCGGGCGATCGTGCCACCATCGAAACGCTGACCCATCACGCCAATGACGATTACGAGCGCATGATCGAAGGCGATCCCGGCGCCGAGAGCGTGTTTAAATGGACGCGCCAACACAAGGCGATTCCGCGTCGCGGCTCGGGGCCGACCGAAGGTCCGTTCATCCGTGGTTCCGGCGAAGGCGTCGGCGTGCATTTGCTCACCGGCCCGGTGGCAATCGAGGATGCCGAGCCTGGTGACGTTCTGGAAGTGCGTATTCTCGATGTCCGCCTTCGGCCCGCCTGCAAAGCCTGCCATGCCGGCAAGTGTTTCGGCTCTAACGTCGCCGCGAATTGGGGCTTTCACTATCATGATTTGATCGAAGAGCCGAAGCCGCGCGAAGTGGTGACGATCTTCGAGCTCGATACTGCGGGCGAGCCGTTCGCGAAGGCCGTCTACAATTACGTCTGGACGCCACAGACCGATCCTGACGGCATCGTGCACCCGACCATCGATTATCCCGGCGTCCGCGTCGATCATGCCAGCATCATCAAACGCGAGAATATCCTCTCCAATGTGCGCCTGCCAGCCCGGCTGCATTTCGGCACCATGGGCCTGGCGCCGTCGGAGGAGGATTTCGTGTCGTCGATCCCGCCGAGTTACACCGGGGGTAACATCGACGACTGGCGCGTCGGCAAGGGCGCTACGATGTTTTATCCGGTGGCGGTGCCAGGGGCGTTCTTCTCGGTCGGCGATCCCCACGCAGCCCAGGGCGACAGCGAACTCGGCGGCACCGCCATCGAGACGTCGCTGACCGGCGACTTCGAATTCATCCTGCACAAGCATCGCGATCTCGGCGGCACCAAGCTTGAGGGCCTGACCCATCCAATGCTGGAGACGCCGGATGCCTGGTCGGTCTACGGCTTCACCTATCCGAATTATCTCGCCGAACTCGGCGCCAACGCGCAAGCCGAGATCGCCAATCATTCCAGCCTCGATCGCGCGATGCGGGACGCCTTTCGCAAGATGCGGCGCTTTCTGATGACGGTGCACAAGCTCAGCGAGGACGAAGCGATTTCGCTGATCTCAGTGGGCGCGGATTTCGGCGTCACCCAGGTGGTCGATGCGAATTGGGGCGTGCACAGCACCATCCGCAAAAACGTGTTCCGTTGTGACTGATCACGCGGCAGGGGCACGGCAGGGCGTGTCATCCTTCGGGATGGCACGGAGGTTGCTTCGTTTCGGCTATGAAGGTCGAAGCATGACCCTGCGTCCGTATACGAGTGAGTCTTATTCGGAGCGCGAGCGCCCCGAAGCGTGGCGCGACGTGCTCGCGTCCGTCGGCTTGCAGCCGGCGACGGCTACAATCGTTCCTGCCGGTCATGCCTCGGCGGTGCGCCGTAGTTTTCAGGGCGTGATGCTGGCGCGCCTGTCCTCCGGGCCGCAATCGGTGTCCGCGGCGCGCGATCGCATGGCTGATCATCCGCTGATGCTGCTGCCGCTCGAAGAGGGCGTGGCGCTGAAAACGGCAGGGCGGCACCAGATCGTTGCCGTAGGTCATCTTTTGTTGCTGCCCCGTTCCGGCGAATGGACTGTCTTGTTCCAGCGCGAAATGCGCGTGGTGGTTCTCACGCTGGCGTCGGGATCATCGCACGGCCACCGAACAGCACCCGGCGGTGAAACGCGCGTTCTCGCGCCGAATGGGTTCTGCGGCGTGTTCGGGCAGATGATGGAATTGGGCGCGCGTGATCTCGAAGCGCTGTCGGATCCGGAATGGAGCGCGCTCGCGCAAAGCCTGGCCGATATGCTGCCGATCTTCATGCGTCAGCAGAGCGACGGTGGCGGCGACAATGGCGGTAGCGTTACCAAGGCAGCAACGCTGCATCGCCTGTGTCAGGCGGTGGAGCGTCGGCTCGACGATCCCGAACTGACCCCGGCAAGGATCGCCGCGGTCGAAGGCATCTCCGAGCGCTACCTGCAGAAGTTGTTCGAGGGCACCGGCAGCAGCTTTACGCATTATCTGCGCGAGCGCCGGTTGCAGCGGACCTGGGCGGATCTGTCCAATCCTGCCCAGGCGCATCACTCGATCTCCGAGATCGCCTTTCGCGCCGGCTTCAACGAATCCGCACATTTCAGCCGCGCCTTTCGCCAGCGCTTCGGGGTTTCGCCGCGCGAATTTCGCCACGCCGAAACCGAGCGGCTGACCGCATCGGCGGCATCGACCGGGCAACGCGGCTGGCCGCAGCAGGCGCTGGCGCAGTTGCGCAGACAGGCCGCCGATGTGACGCAGAAGGCGAGTGCTACGATCGAGCCGCAACAGGCGCTCGGCACGAACGCGCCTCGCCATCATTATCTCGCCGCCGATGCCTCGCACGTGCACTGGGGCTATTTCAGCCGATCGCTGCCGCCGCAGATCGAGATCGATTCCGGCGACACCATCACGATCGAGACGCTGACCCAGCACGCGTCCGACGATCCCGAGCGCATGATCATGGGCGACGCGGGAGCCGAGAGCGTGTTTCACTGGACGCGCGACCAGAAGAATGTCGATCGCCGCGGCGCCGGGCCGCTCGATGCCTCAATCTATGGGCGCGGTGCCGGCGAGGGTTTTGGCGTGCATATCTGCACCGGACCGGTCGCGGTCAAGGATGCCGAGCCCGGCGATGTGCTGGAGATCCGCATCCTCGACATCGTGCCGCGCGCCAGCCGCAACCCGGAATTCGTGGGCCGCGTGTTTGGCAGCAGTGTCGCAGCGTGGTGGGGCTATCACTACAAGGAATTTCTCGCCGAGCAGAGCGCCCATGAGGCGGTGACGATCTACGAGATCATGCACGATGACGACGCTCCGTATGCTCGTGCGTTGTATTCTTATCGCTGGCAGCCGCAGACCGATCCGTTCGGTACGCTGCACACGACCTATGACTATCCGGGCATTCCGATCCTGCCGTCTTCGGTCCGGCGGCGCCACGATGTGCTCCACGGTATCCGCATTCCGCTGCGGCCGCATTTCGGCGTCATCGCGCTGGCGCCGCGCGAAGCCGATCTCGTCGACTCCGTGCCGCCATCCTATTTCGGCGGCAATCTCGACAACTGGCGGCTCGGCAAGGGATCTGCGGTGTATCTGCCGGTGTCAGTGCCCGGTGCATTGTTGTCGGTCGGCGATCCTCATGCGGCGCAGGGTGACGGCGAACTCGGCGGCACCGCCATCGAATGTTCGATGACCGGGAACTTCCAGGTGATCTTGCACAAGAAGGGCGACCTTACCAACCAGCCGTTCGCCGATCTCAGCTATCCGCTGATCGAGACCGCAACGGATTGGGTGCTGATGGGATTCAGCCATCCGAACTATCTCGCCGAATTCGGCGCCAAGGGGCAGAGCGAGGTCTATGCGACTTCGTCACTCGATCTCGCAATGAAGGATGCTTTCCGCAAGATGCGGCGCTTCCTGATGACCATCAAAGGTCTCAGCGAGGACGAGGCGATCGCGCTGATGTCGGTGGCGGTAGATTTCGGCGTCACCCAGGTGGTCGACGGCAATTGGGGCGTTCACGCCATTCTCAGCAAGCGCGTGTTCGAACACGCGCTGCAGCCCTGAACATCCAGCGGGAGACGTCGTTGCAGTTTCACATGATATCCGGCGGCCCGAAGCCGGTCGCGCCGTTCAGTCACGCGGTCGAAGCCGACGGTTTCGTGTTCGTCACCGGCCAAATGCCGGATACGCCGGCAATGCCCGGTATTTTGCCCGATGGCATTGAGGCTCAGACCCGCGCTGTGATGAAAAATCTGAGCGTCGTGCTGTCCGGCCTCGGGCTTGGCTTCGAGCATATCGCCATGTCGCGCATCTATCTGACGCGCTTCAAGGACGACTATGCGGCCATGAACGAAACCTATCGCAGCTATTTCCCTCCGGATCGGTTGCCGGCACGCACCTGCGTCGGGGTCACCGGCCTTGCCTATGATGCACTGATCGAGATCGATCTGGTGTGTCGACGGGAAACCTGAGAAGGGCGAAGCAGCCATGTCCGGGACGATATGGTGCACGACGAAAGCGAACGGATAGCCTGCGATCGCAACACAAAGGAGAACGGCAATGGATCTCGGATTAAAAGGCATCAGTGCACTGGTCACCGGCGGCAGCAAGGGCATCGGGCTCGCCATTGCCGAACTGTTCGCCGACGAAGGCGCTAATGTCGCGATCTGTGGGCGCAACGCTGATGATGTCAGCAAAGCGACGGCGAAGCTGATGGCCAAGGGCACCAAGGCACAAGGCAGCGCGGTGGATGTCGGGAATCCCGCAGCGCTGAAAGCGTGGGTCGATGACGCCGCTGCCGCCCTGGGAAGCATCGATATTCTTGTCTGCAATGTCAGCGCGCTCGCCGTCGGCGATACGCCGGAGACATGGGAGAAATCGTTTCGTGTCGATATGATGCACACCGTCAATGCCGTGGCGGTCGCGATGCCCTATCTTGAAAAATCAAAAGCGGCCTCGATCGTCATTGTCTCCAGCGTATCCGGCTTCGAGATCGATTTCGCGGCAGGCTCTTACGGCGCCATCAAAGCGGCGCTAATTCACTACGCCAAGGGGTTGAGCATCCAACTCGCCGCAAAGGGCATACGCGTCAATGCGGTGTCGCCGGGCAATACCTATTTCGAAGGCGGCATCTGGCATAATATCGAAAAGGGCAATCCGGATTTGTACAAGATGGCGATGGGGCTCAATCCGACAGCGAAGATGGGCACAGCCCAAGAGGTCGCTGCCGGCGTCGTTTTCGTTGCAAGCCCGGTCGCCAGCCGCATCTCCGGTACCAATCTGATTATCGACGGTGCACTCACGAAAGCAGTGTGAGGCGGAGTCTGCCGCGTCATTGATCGGTCGCGCTCACGAAATGCGCAACTGCTCCGTGATGTGGCGAGCTTTCCGCATCCATGTGCAAGCGATAACTATCAAAATTGTCCTTGACATGAATGAGTAGCCGAGAGAGCCTCATAGCGCGCTGAGCAGAGTTGCTCGCAACGGCGCAACCCAATTCGCACCATCTCTCACGGCAATGTTGGCCGAAGTCTGATCGCACCGGTTCATCCAATCCGGTGACGACAAACTCGATGCGTCTGGGTTGTGAGCATGTCATCTCTCGATATCGATGTCGGAGTGCTGTTATCCACCACCGGCTCCTACGGTTACGTAGCGCAGTCCATGCTTAATGGCGTGCTGCTCGCTGTTGAGGAAGTCAATCGTGCGGCGCTCGGCCTGCGCCTCACGCCGACGGTTCTCGATCCGGGCGGCGATCTCGCAAGCTACGGCGTTCATGCGGAAGCGCTGCTGTGCAGCGGGATCCGCCATGTGGTCGGCTGTTACACATCGTCGGCGCGCAAGGAAGTCATTCCGTTGTTCGAGAAGCATGAAGGCTTGTTGTGGTATCCGTCGCATTACGAAGGCTTCGAGAGCTCGAACAACGTCATCTATACTGGCGCTTCGCCGAACCAGCACATGTTGCCGCTGGTCGATTATCTGCTCCAGCATCACGGTCGTCGCGCCTTCTGCGTCGGGTCGAACTATATTTGGGCGTGGGAGAACAATCGCATTCTGCGCGAGAGCGTGACGTCGCGCAGCGGCAGCGTTTTGGCCGAGCGCTATTTCGCAGTCGGCAAAACCGATTTCAGCCAGGTTGTCGAAGCCATCATCGCAGCGCGGCCGTCCTTCGTGTTCCTCACATTGATCGGCACGTCGGCCTATACGTTCTTTCGTGCCTTCCGCGCGGCGTGCCGCGCCGCCGGTATCGATCAGGCGCGTGAAATTCCGGTGGCGAGTTGCTCGCTGTCGGAGCCGGAGTTGGAAGCGATCGGGAGCGAGGCGGTCGATGGCCATCTGAGCTCGAGTGTCTATTTCACGTCTATCGAAAGCACGGAAAATGCGCGGTTTCTGCAGGCTTACCGGAATGCGTTCCCAGATGGGCCGACGGCGTCTGCAGATGCCGAGGCATCCTATAACGCTGTCTGGCTGTTGGCGCGCAGCGTCGCTGCAGCAGCAAGCGACGATCCGAGGGCGGTGAAAGCGCGGCTAGTCGATCAGCATTGCGATGCTCCGCAGGGCGAGGTGTGGATCGACAGCGAAACCTTCCACGCATTCCTGACGCCGCGCATCGGTCGCTCGACGAAGGACGCGCGGTTCGATCTCGTCGATGAAGCGCGCGCCCCGGTGCGGCCGGATCCTTATCTGGTCAACAATTCCGGGAGATTTGAGGCTGCCCCGTTTTCCGTCCTGAGGCTGGTGTCATGATTGAGCCGCGGCTGCTGCAGAATTTCAACGGCAATCGGGCGCTCGTGGTGACCGACAGGGCATCCGCGATGGATACGCTGGTCACCGCGCTGGAACGGCTCGGTGTTGCCATTGCGGCCGCGCATATCTTCGGTTCGCTCGGCGATATCGATCTGTCCGATCTATCAGCCGAGCGCGACGTCATCTTTGTCGATGGCGATATCGGCGACTGCACGGTGCTGCCGCTGAGCCCGGTGGGGCAACTGCCTCCGGCGCCGGTGGTCGGCATGATCGGCGTGACCGCGCCGAGCCGCCTGAAAGCACTGATGCGTGCCGGCGCAACATCGTTCCTGCGCAAGCCGATCCATGCCTCGGCCGTCTATCCGGCGCTGTTCGTCGGCGTCAACGAATATCGCCGTCATCGCCACCTCGAAGCACTTCTGGAAGATCAGGAGCGTCGCCGCCGTGGCCGGCGCGACGTCGTGAAAGCGATCATCCGCGTAATGGCGGCGCACGGGCTCGACGATGATGCAGCTTACGACCTGCTGCGCCGGCGCTGCATGGCGACACGGCAGACCATGGAGGATTATTGCAGCGATTTCATCCGGGCTCAGGACCTCAGCGCTGAGGATGCATCCAATTATCGCGAAACCACCGCGCAGCGGCGTCGCGGCGCTTAGTCCAAGTCAAAACGATCAAGCAGCACATTTTCTACAGGCAAGTCTGAACAGATATTTTCAACCAGAGGAGAGTGACATGTTGAAGACCATCGCGAGAGGGACGCGTGTCGCGTCTCTCATCGGAGCCGGCTTTCTTGCAGCCAACGCGGCCCATGCTGCCGATCCGATCAAGCTCGGCGTGCTCGAAGACCAGTCCGGAGATTTCGCTCTGGCGACGATCGGCAAGGTTCACGGCATACAACTGGCGACCGACGAGATCAATGCGGCCGGCGGCATTGCCGGACGCAAGCTCGAGCTCGTGATCTACGACACGCAATCAGACAACACTCGCTACCAGGAATTCATGCGCCGCGTGCTTCAGCGTGACAAGGTGAATGTGGTGTTCGCGGGATTTTCCAGCGCCTCGCGTGAAGCATACCGTCCGATCGTCGATCAGCTAGATGGCTTTGCCTTCTACAACAATCAATATGAAGGCGGAGTCTGCGACGGCCACATGGTGGTGACGGGGGCCGTGCCGGAGCAGCAGTTCTCAACGCTGATCCCGTGGATGATGGAGAAATACGGGAAGAAGGTCTACACCATCGCCGCCGATTACAATTTCGGCCAGATCTCCGCCGAATGGGTGCGCCAGATCGTCAAGCAGAACGGCGGCGAGATGGTCGGCGAGGAGTTCATCCCACTCGGCGTGTCGCAGTTCTCGCAGACCATCCAGAATATCCAGAAGGTCAAACCCGACGTGCTGATCACCCTGCTGGTGGGCACCGCGCAGGCTTCGTATTATGAACAGGCTGCGGCCGCCAATCTGAAAGTGCCGATGGGCTCGTCGGTCAATGTCGGCCAGGGCTACGAGCACAAGCGCTTCAAGCCGCCGAGCCTCGCCAACATGTACGCGACGGTGAACTATGTCGAGGAGGTCGACACGCCGGAAAGTAAGGCCTTCGTCGCCAAGTGGAAGGCCAAGTTCCCCAACGAGCCCTACATCAACCAGGAAGCTGAGAATTCCTATCTCGCGGTCTATCTCTACAAGCAGATGGTGGAGAAGGCCGGCGGCAAGACCGCGCGCGCCGATCTGCGCGCTGTAATTGCCAAGGGCGATGTCTGCATGGATGCTCCCGAAGGCAAGGTGTGTATCGACCCCAAGAGTCAGCACATGTCGCACACCATCTACTTGGCGAAAGTCGGCGACGACCATTCCATCACCTTCCCCAAAGTGTGGAACGACATCAAGCCGTATTGGCTCGGTGAGGCCGGCTGTGATCTGACCAAGAAGGATCCGATGGCGCAGTATACGCCAAGCAATCCGCCGCCCAAGCCATGACATCGCGCGGCGCCGGAACGCGCATCGTTCCGGCGCCGGCCATTCATCTCCTGACGAGGCCTCTGGATGCACGTGCTGAGCTCCGTTTTCGGATTCATCTATCAATGTGGCGATGCCTTCGCCTTCCTGGTGCTGGCCGCGTGCGGCCTCGCGGTAATCTTCGGCATGATGGGGGTGATCAATCTTGCCCATGGCGAATTCATCATGTGCGGCGCTTACGTCACCGTGAATGCCAACCGGGCCGGCTTGCCGCTGCCACTGGCGGTGCTGTGTGGCGCGCTGGTGGCCGGATTGATTGGCCTCGTGGTCGAACGCTTGGTGGTGCGGCAGCTCTATGAACGGCCAATGGATACGATCGTCGCAACCTGGGGCCTTAGCCTGATCGCCACCCAGGGCACGCTGATCGTGCTCGGCTCCAGCGTAGCCGGGGTCGGCGTGCCGCTAGGTAGCTTCACCGTCGGGCACTATTCGTATTCCACCTACCGCCTGGTGCTGATCGTGGTCGCGCTGGCGGTTCTCGCCGGGCTCTATCTGGCCTTCACCAAGACCCGGTTCGGTGTGGTGGCCCGCGCGACCATTCAGGTGCCGCATATGGCTGAGGCGCTCGGGGTCGATACCAAATTCGTATACAGCATGACGTTCGCGCTCGGGGCGGCATTGGCCGGCCTTACCGGCGGCCTTTACGCACCCACCATGACCATCGTGCCCACCATGGGCAGCACCTTCATCATGGAGGCCTTCGTCACCGTGGTCGTGGGCGGCGCCGATATCTTCCTCGGCACGGCGCCAGCGGCGGCCATCCTCGGCATCGTCAAGGCGGCGATGACGTCGTGGCAGGGTCAGTTGTTCGGCCAGATCGGATTGTTGTTCGCGGTGATCATCGTGATCCGTGTGCTGCCCAAGGGCATTTCCGGCTTCATCCTGAGGGAGCGTAGCTGAGATGCGATCGCTCGGTTTTCTCCGTCTGCTCGAAGGTCCGCAAACGCTGGGCCGCGGACCATGGTTCTGGACTATCGTTGCGCTAGGGCTGCTTGCAGCCGCCGCCTATCCGCAACTGGCGGACGGCTACACCGTCGGTAACACAGTGTATTTCTTCACCTGGGTGTTCATGGCGCTCGGCCTGTGCCTGATCTGGGGCTATGGCGGCACGCTCAGCTTCGGCCAGACCGCGTTTTTCGGCTTGTCCGGGTACACATATGGCGTGTTGACGTTGAATTTCGGCGCCGCCCATGGCTTGACGCTGCTGGCGCTGTTGGCGTCCCTGGCGGTCGCCGCGGCCTTTGCAGCCGTGCTCGGCTACTTCCTGTATTTCGGTCGCATCAGCGGCGTGTTTCTCGGCATCGTTACGCTGTCGGTGACGCTGGTACTCGAGCGCTTCATGGCGCAGACGGCGGGGCCCGAATGGCGGATAGGGACCGCACGGCTGAATGGCTATAACGGCATGAATGGCATGCCGCCGCTGACGCTGCCGTGGTTCGGCGGCGACATCGTGCTGTTTCCCGATGTCACGCTTTATTATGCCGTGCTTGGCCTGCTGATGGTGACCTATCTCGGCCTGCGAATTCTGGTGAATTCGAAGTTCGGGAATGTGCTGGTGGCGATCCGGGAGAATCCGGAGCGCGCCGAGATGCTCGGTTACGATATCCGAAAGTATCAGCTGATCGCCTTCGTGATCGGAGCCGCGCTCGCCGGGCTCAGCGGCACGCTCTACACCGCCTGGGGGCAGTACATCACGCCGTCCAGCATGAGCATCACCGCCGCGGCATTGCCGATCGTCTGGGTCGCTGTCGGCGGTCGCGGCGATCTCACGGCGACGCTGGTCGGCACGCTCGCCGTGCTCGCCGCGTTTCAGGCGTTGACCATCTATGGCAGCCAATATGCACTGGTCGTGATGGGCCTGTTGCTGGTCGCCACCGTGCTGATTGCGCCGGAGGGATTGATCGTCAGTCTCGCACGTTTCGTCAGCCGCCGACGCAAGGGAGAGGCGTGATGCCTATCCTCGAAACCCGCGACCTTAACAAGCGCTTCGGTGGTCTGCACGTCACCGCCAACATCGATTTTACCCTCGATGACGGGGAGCTGCATTGCCTGATCGGTCCGAATGGCGCCGGCAAGAGCACCTTCTTCCGTCTGCTGCTCGGCGAGCATCTGCCGTCCAGCGGGAGCATCATTTATGCTGGAGAAGACATCACGGCACTGAAGCCGTTTCAGCGAATTCGCCGCGGCATGAGCGTCAAGTTTCAGGTGCCTGGCATTTTCAAGGCGCTCTGCGCGCGACAGAATCTCGAAATCGCACTTCAGCATCACCTGGAGAGCGCGTCGCTGGCGGCCGAAGTCGATCGGCTGCTCGGGTTTCTCAATCTCTCCGAAGTCGCAACTCAGCATGCGGGCAATCTAAGCCATGGCCAGAAACAGTGGCTCGAGATCGGTATGGCAATTAGCCTGAAACCGAAACTCCTGCTGCTGGATGAGCCCACTGCCGGTATGTCGCCGGCTGAGACCCACGCCACCGGTGAGATCGTGAAGACGCTCAACGCGGATGGCGTCACCGTCCTCGCCGTCGAGCACGATATGAGCTTCGTCCGCCAGGTTGCGCGCCGGGTCACGGTGCTGCATCTCGGCAAGATCTTCGCGCAGGGGACCATCGACGAGATCGTCGCCGACGAGCGTGTGGCCGAAATCTATCTGGGGCATGGCCATGGCTGAGACCGCGACGCGCAAGGAAGTTCTGCTGACGGCGCTGAAGCTGCGTTCGGGCTATGGGGGCAAGCCGGTTCTGCAGGGCATCGATATGGATGTGCGCGAGGGCGAGATCGTCGCCGTCATCGGCCGCAACGGCGTCGGCAAGTCTACTCTGATGAAGACGCTGATCGGGCTGTTGCCGCCGACCGAAGGGCGGGTGGTGTTCAAGGGCGAGGATGTCAGCGCCATGGTGGCGCATCGCCGCGCGCGGCTTGGCATCGGCTACGTGCCGCAGGGTCGCGACGTGTTTCCGCGCATGAGCGTCGAGGAGAATCTCAAGGTCGGTGAGAGCATCGCCGGCAGAGCGAACGCCGATGACTATGCGCGGGTCTATGCGACATTCCCGATCCTTGCGGAGCGGCGGCGGCAGGCGGCCGGCACCATGTCCGGCGGCCAGCAGCAGCAGCTCGCGATCGGGCGGGTGATGATCTCCAATCCATCGCTGATCCTGCTCGACGAGCCGTCGGAGGGCATTCAGCCGTCCATCGTTCAGGACATTGCGCGCACCATCGTCGATCTCAACAAGCGCTCCAACGTCACCGTGATCGTGGTCGAGCAGAATCTCGACATGATTCGTGCCATGGCGCAGCGCTGCTACGTCATGGACAAGGGACGTATCGTCGCCGCGCTGACCCCGGAAGATTTCGATGACCGCGACACCGTTCGTCGCCATCTTGCCGTCTAGCCTGCAATTGACCAGAAGAAGGAGACATCCATGTCATGGCTCGAAAATTCCATCATGACCCGCCGTGGCGTCGCCAAGGGCAGGCCCGGGCAATCCTATGCGATCACCGAGGAAAGTCAGGGCAAGTATCATTACGTCTACGGCCCGTTCGTCGATCCGGTGCTCACCGTCGATCCCGGCGCGGTGATCTCGGCGGAAACGCATGACGCCTTCGAGGGCAAGATCAAGCACGAGACCGACAAACCCAGCGAAATCCTGAATTTCCCGTATCTCAATCCGCAGAACGGCCCGATCTATGTGAACGGCGCCGAGAAGGGTGATGTGCTCGCGGTCTATATCAAATCGATCGTGCCGCGCGGTCCACAGCCAGTCGGCACCACCTGCCTGATCACCGAATTCGGTGGCCTGGTCGCCACCGGTGACACCGCACTGCTCAATCCGCCGCTGCCGGAAAAGGTCAAGAAGCTCGAAGTCAGTGTCGAGGGCGGCATCAAGTGGAACGACAAGATCACGCTGCCTTACGAACCTTTCATCGGCACCATCGGCGTATCGCCGGAGATCGAGGCGATCTCGTCGCTGGTCCCCGATTACTACGGCGGCAACATGGATCTACCGGATGTCGGCGTCGGTGCGGTGATCTATCTGCCGGTGAATACGCCCGGCGCGCTGCTCTATCTCGGCGATTGCCACGCCTGCCAGGGTGACGGCGAACTGTGCGGCGTCGCGCTGGAGCATCCGACCGTCACAACGGTGCAGGTCGATCTGATCAAGAACTGGTCGTTCAAATGGCCACGGCTGGAGACCGACAAGTTCATCATGACGATCGGCTCGGCGCGGCCGATGGAGGATGCGTCGCGCATCGCCTATCGTGAGCTGATCCGCTGGATGGCCGCCGATTACGGCTATGACGAAACCGAGGCCTATATGCTGCTGACCCAATGTGGCCGTGTCCGTCTCGGCAACATGGTCGATCCCAAATATACGCTGGGAGCGTCGATCCTGAAGACGTATCTGGTCTGATCGGGAGCGGCTGCGATCGAGAGGTTCAGTTCGCCTTTTCGATCAGGCTCTCCAAAAGTCGCTTCAGGTCGGATGTGGCCTTGTTGCCGTAGTTCTCGGCGATATGGGCTTCCTGGCTCAGCGCCAGCGCGTTCAGGCGCTGGGTCAGGGCCTTGCCCCGATCGGAGATGAACATCAGGACCTTGCGGCGGTCGTCGGGGTCCTGCATGCGGAACACCAGCGCATCGGACACCATCCGGTCGATCATCTTGGTGAGCGTCGGATGGTTGAGCAGCACGGCTTCGGCGAGGTCGCCCATGGAGTGACCCTCGCCGTCGGACAGAATCTTGAGGATGCGCCACTGCTCCACGGGCACGCCTTCCTTCTTGAAGCGCGCGTCGAGCTGCCGGTTGATCTCACGGTTGGCCTGGGCGAGCAGATAAGCGAGATGCTCTGTGATGGGTATGGAGGGAGATCGGGCCACGGATCTGAACTTTGCTGCAGGACGGGTTGAAGATTGAGCGACGTGCACGAACTCTATGCATGGGAATCGTTGAAGTTTCAATATTTTCCGATACGATATTTATCGTCTACGATTTTACCGCCTGCCTTTTCCGCATCTTCTTTCGCCTCGATTATCGCCAACGATAAGAACCGATCAGAAGGAGAGCCGATGCTCTCAGTGACGCAGACCGGACCAGCAGGCGCATTGCGGGCGTCACCTTCCATGCTCCTGCGCAGCAGCGGCGGTAATCGAAGCGACGACGTCTTCGGCCATTCCGGTCAGCTTTTGCGGCGGCGCGAGCGCGGCAATCTGCGGGTGGTGAACTTCATCGGTCTCACCGGCCCGGCCGGCGTATGGGGGCTTGCCAGCGCCAACAGCATGTTGCTGGCGGCATCCGAGATCAATCGCCGTGGCGGCATTCTCGGACGCGAGATCGAGCCGTCCTATTACGACGCCGGCGCGGATATCGAGGATGTGGTGCAGCAGGCCCGCGACCTCATCGCTCATGAGGAAGTCGACGTCTTCATGGGCTCACATATCAGCGCGGTGCGCGTCGCCTTGCGCAAGGCGATCGGCGGGCGGGTACCCTATGTGTACACTCCCGTCTATGAGGGCGGCGAGCGCACGCCCGGCGTGATGGCGATCGGCGAGACGCCGCGACATCAGTCGCGGCCGGCCATCGACTGGCTTGCCAATGCCCGCAATGCCAAGCGCTGGTATCTGATCGGCAGCGACTATGTGTGGCCGTGGCTCGCCCACAAGGCCACCAAGAAATACATCACCGAGGCCGGCGGGCAGGTGGTCGGCGAGGAATTCGTGGCCATGGGCGAGCACGACCATTCCGCCGCAATCGACCGTATCCGCGCCGCGCGACCCGACGTGGTGGTGATCTCGCTCATCGGCACCGACAGCATCGTCTTCAACCGCGCTTTCGCCGAACACGGCCTTGCCGCCAGAATGCTGCGTCTCGCCGGCGCCATGGACGAAACGTTGTTGCTGGGCATCGGCTCCGACAATTCCGAGAATCTCTACTGTTCCTCCGGCTATTTCGTCGGCCGCGATTCCGCGCCCAATGAGGCATTCCGAGCCCGCTATGACGCGATGTTCGGTCGCTGTTCGCCGATCCCTGGATCCATCGCGCAATCAAACTACGAAGGCTTGCAATTTCTAGCCGCCGCCGCCGCGAAGGCCGGGTCGGTCAGCGCGCGGCCGTTGTTGCAGGCGTCGTCGCGCATGGCCTATCACGGCGCGCGCGGCGAGATCGTGATGAAGGCCGGTCGTGCCCATATGCCGATCCATCTCGCCGAAGCCCAAGGTCTCGATTTCAAAATGATCAAAACATTTTAGCCGCGATTTCCACATCGTCGCCGCGCGTTCAAAAATAATACTTGAAAAAGAAAATGTTTCCGTTTCCTATGACGAGGCGGCGCCGTTGCCGTTTGCTCCGGCGTCGGCTGCATCATGGGATGCGGATGCGCCGGCATATCGTGAAGATCAGGAGACCTTGTCGTGGCTGTTTCACTTCCCACCCCCGATCAGATTCTCGCCGTCGCCGATCAGTGCGGTCTCGCGCTGTCGGATGACGACGTCACCTCCTTCCGTGCCTTGATGCAGGGATCGGTCGATGCCTACAACACCGTCGCGGCGATGCCCGACGAGGTGCCTGCGGTGAAATATCCGCGCACGCCCGGCTATCGTCCGGGACCGGAAGAGAACGAGCGAAATGCCTGGTATTGCAAATCGGTGGTGAAAGGCGCCGCCAGCGGCAAGCTTAAGGGCAAGACGGTGGCGTTGAAGGACAACATCATGCTGGCCGGCGTGCCGATGATGAACGGCTCCTCGACGCTCGAGGGCTACGTGCCGGATTTCGATGCTACCATCGTCACCCGGATGCTCGATGCCGGTGCTGATATCCTCGGCAAGGTGCATTGCGAGCACTTCTGCATGTCCGGCGGCAGCCACACCAATTCCGTCGGCCCCGTGCACAATCCCCATAAGATGGGCTTCTCTGCGGGCGGCTCGTCTTCGGGCAGCGCCGTCGTGGTGGCGCTCGGCGAGGCCGATATGGCGATCGGCGGCGATCAGGGCGGTTCGATCCGCATGCCGTCCTCGTTCAGCGGCACCTATGGCATGAAGCCGACTTGGGGTCTGGTTCCCTATACCGGCATCATGCCGATCGAGATCTATGTCGATCACACCGGACCGATGACCGCGAATGTCGCCGACAATGCTTTGCTGCTCGAAGTGCTGGCCGGCGACGACGGTTACGATCCGCGCATCAAGGCGCCGGTGGTGCAGGACTATACCAAGGCGCTGGGCGGCGGCATCGCCGGGATGAAGATTGCCATCGTCAAGGAAGGCTTCGAGCAAATTGGTGCCGAAGCCGCCGTGAACGAGAGCGTGCGCGAGGCTGCCAAACGACTCGCCAGCCTAGGCGCCGAGGTCGAGGAAATCTCGATCCCCATGCATCTCACCGCCGCCGCGGTGTGGATGCCGATCGGCACCGAAGGCATGACCCAGACTATGATGTATGGCGACGGTTATGGTCTGAGCCGCTCGGATCTTTATTCGACCTCGCTGATGGATGCGCATCGCGGCTGGCGCGGGCAGGCGGATTCGCTGTCCGAGACCACGAAGCTGCTGCTGCTGTTCGGCACCTACATCAACAATAATTTCGGCCCGCGCTTCTATGGCAAGGCGCTCAACATCTCGCGGCGGGTCACCGCCGCCTATGACAAGGCGTTGGCGACGTATGACCTGCTGCTGATGCCGACCACGCCGATGAAGGCGACGCCGCTGCCGGCGCCGGGAGCGCCGCGCGAGGAAGTGATTGGCCGCGCGTTCGAGATGCTCGGCAACACTTCGCCGTTCGACATCTCGCATCATCCGGCTATGTCGATCCCATGCGGCATGGTCGATGGCTTGCCGGTCGGGTTGATGCTGGTGGGCCGGCATTTCGATGAGATGTCGATCTATCGCGCAGCCTACGCGTTCGAGCAGAGCGGCGACTGGAAAACGATGTGAGGGAAATGTGCGGAGCACGGTATTGGTGATCGCGCATGGATAGTCTGGTGATGGCGATCTTCGAGATCGCCAGTTTCGGCGGAATCGTGGTGCTGGTGGTGCTCGGTCTCGGCATCATCGCCAGCATGATGGGCATCTTCAATTTTGCCCAAGGCGAGTTCGTTCTGCTCGGTGCCTATGTCACCTACGTCGTCCATGCCGCCGGCGCGCCGGTCTGGCTCGGCATGGTGGCCGCTCCCTTCGTGGTGGGCGCGCTCGGCTTCGTCCTCGAACGTCTGATCGTGCGCCGCTTTTACGCGGCGCCGATCGTGGCCATGCTCGGCACTTATGCGCTGGGACTGATCATTCGCGAGATCGTGCGCGGCCTGATCGGCGGGCTTTATCTCTCGGTGCCCGAGCCGATCGGCGGTTCGGTCACGCTCGGGAGCATGCATTTCTCGGCCTGGCGGCTGCTGATCATCGTCGTCACCGCGCTGGTGATGGTCGGCAGCTATCTGCTACTGGCCAAGACCGCCTTCGGTCTGCGCATTCGTGCCTCGCTGGAAAATCCCGCGCTCGCACGTGCCTCCGGCATATCCACCAATGCGATCTACGGCGCCACGTTTGCTTTCGGCGCAGCGCTGGCAGGGCTCGCCGGAGCACTGATTGTGCCGGTGTTCACTTTGTTCGCCGATCTCGGCATCCGTTTTCTGATCCAGGGTTTCGTCGCCGTGATGGTCGGCGGTATCGGCTCCTTTGCCGGTCCGGTGGCCGGTGCCGGCATCATTGGCACGCTGAGCGCGGCGCTGCCCTGGGTCATCTCGCCGGTTATCGCCGACGTGGCGGTGTTCGTGCTCGCCATCATCTTCATCAAATTCCGGCCGCAGGGCCTCGTTGCAGGAAAAGGGGTGTAATCCATGTCGCGTGACCACAGCCAGCTTTCTCGTCGCCGCTTTCTGGGAAATGTCGCTCTTGCATCGACGGCCATCGCCACCGGCGTCGGCAGTTGGGTGATACCTGCCGGTTGGGCCAATGCGGCGGCGGGTCCCATCAAGGTCGGCATCGGCACCGATCTCACCGGTCCGATGGGCTATGCCGGTAATGCCGATGCCAATGTCGCGCGGATGGTGATCAAGGAGATCAACGATGCCGGCGGTCTGCTCAGCCGTCCGCTCGAACTCCACATCGAGGACACCGCGTCGAACGAATCCGTCGCCGTCGGCAATGTGCGAAAGCTGATCCAGCGCGAAAAGGTCGATCTCGTGCTGGGCGGCATCACCTCGTCGATGCGCAACGCGATCAAGGACGTCATCGTCTCGCGCGGCAAGACGCTCTACATCTATCCGCAGCTCTATGAGGGCAAGGAGTGCACGCCCTATCTGTTCTGCACCGGCCCAACGCCGGCGCAGCAATGCGACGAATTCATTCCCTGGTTGATCAAGAATGGCGGCAAGCGCTTCGCTCTGCCCAGCGCGAATTACGTCTGGCCGCATACGCTCAACGCTTATGCGCGCAAGGTGATCGAGGCCAATGGCGGCGAGGTGGTGTTCGAGGAGTATTCCCCGCTCGACCAGATCGATTTCTCATCGACGGTCAATCGCGTCATCTCCAACAAAGTCGATGTGGTGTTCAACACCATCATCCCGCCCGGCGTTGGCCCATTTTTCAAGCAATTGTCGGAAGCGGGCTTCCTGAAGAATGGCGGACGGCTGGCTTGCGTCTATTACGATGAGAACACGCTGAGCATCAATCAACCGGCCGAGATCGAAGGCCTTGCCAGTTGCCTCGATTACTTCAAGGCGTTGGCGCCGGAGCAGCCGGTCAGCGCAAAGCTGCAGGAGGCTTACGACAAGCAGTTCCCGGGCAATTTCCTGTTCGCCGCCGGCAGTGCCGCCACCGGTACGTATCGCGGGCTGAAATTGTGGGAAGCCGCGGTCAAGGAGGCCGGCAGCGTCGATCGCGATGCGGTCGCCAAGGCGCTCGATCACGCCAAGATTGCCGAAGGCCCCGGCGGCGCTGCCGAAATGGTTCCTGGCACGCGTCACTGCAAGATGAACATGTACACGGCCGTGGCCAAGGGCGGCAAATACGAGGTCGTCGCCCGCAGCAAGGGTCTGGTCGATCCCAAGGAATGCTGATCGCGCGCAAGCACGGAGCGGCGCCGCCGCTCCGGTTCTGTTCTCTCACGCCGGCGACCTGATGTCCCAATCCACACCTCTCTCTGCAACGACCGTGACCGAGGCAGTGCGGCCCGTGCGTGTGTTGCCGCTGCTCCCGATCATCGAAGTGGCGATGCTGATCATCGGGCTGTTACTGCCGCTGGTGCTGCAGGACTATCTCACGGTCTATGCCACACGCGTGCTGATCCTCTGCCTGTTCGCGCTTTCGTTCGATCTGGTGTGGGGCTATGCGGGGATCATGAGCTTCGGCCAGGCGGTGTTCTTCGGCAGCGCCGGTTACGGCGTTGCGCTGCTGGCGCGCGATCTCGGCGTTACCTCGATCCTGCTGGTGTTGCCGGCTGGAATTCTGATCGGCTTTGCCTTCGCGCTGATGCTGGGCGGCTTCCTGCTGCTCGGGCGGAATCCGGCCAGCGTCATCTTCGTGGCGCTGGGGACGCTCACCGGCTCCTATGCCTGCGATCGGCTGGCACGGAGCTGGTATTATCTCGGCGGTCAGAACGGCATCCCGTCGATACCGCCGATGACTCTCGGCGCTCACGACATCACCGAAGGGCCGGTCTATTACTATCTGGCGCTCGGTTTTTTGTTCGTCGTCTATCTGCTGTGCCGCTATCTCATGCGTTCGCAGTTCGGCCTGGCGCTGGCGGGGCTGCGGGAGAACGAGCAGCGCATCGCCTTCTTCGGCTACAAGGTACAGCACCTCAAAGCGATCATCTTCTCGCTCAGCGGCGCCATCGCCGGCCTTGCCGGTGGGCTCTATGCGTTTCACGAAGGATTCGTCTGGCCGAGCATGCTGGGCGTGGTGATCTCCACTCAGGTCGTGCTCTACGTGCTGTTCGGCGGTTCCGGAACGCTGATTGGCGCGGTCATCGGCACCATCGTGATCGAAGCCGTCAGCTTCTGGCTGTCGAACTCGTATCAGGACATCTGGCCCATCATCCTCGGCGTCCTGCTCCTGCTGGTGATCCTGTTCCGGCCCGCGGGCCTCGTCAGTCTCGTCCTGTCCGAGCGTGAACGTGTCGGGCGGTTCGGCCGACCTCCGGGGAGGCGCTGATGATGCCGCTTCTCGAAGCAAAGGATCTGGTCAAGGTCTTCGGCAAGCTCACGGCGCTGAACGGCGCGGCACTGTCGGTTGGCGAATGCGAGTTTCACGGCCTGATCGGTCCCAACGGCTCCGGCAAGAGCACGTTGATGAAATGCATCGCCGGCGCCGAGACCCCGACGCAGGGCACGGTGTCGTTCGGTGGCCACGACATCACCCAAGCCTCCCCGGCCGAACGCGCGCGTGCCGGCATGAGCCTGAAATTCCAGATCACCAGCGTGCTGCCGGCGCTGACGCTCTACGACAATATCCTGCTCGCGTTGCAGGCCCAGACCTCGCTGCTGCAGCTCGCGCTGTCGCGCAGCCGCGGCGTGCTGCACGACCGGGTAATGGCGATGCTGGAGCAGTTCCGTCTGGCCGACCGCGCCTATCAGCCGGCTGCGGCACTGTCGCATGGCCAGCAGCAATGGCTGGAGATCGCCATGGCGCTGGCGCCGGAGCCGAAGCTGCTGCTGCTCGACGAGCCGACCGGCGGCATGAGCCTGGAGGAGCGCCGCGTCACCGGTGAATTGTTGCAGCCGATCAAGGCGCGCTGCTCGCTGGTGATCGTCGAGCACGATCTCGATTTCATCCGCGACATCTGCGACCGGCTGACGGTGCTCGATCAGGGGCAGATCCTGCAGACCGGTACGGTGCAACATGTTCAATCCTGCCCCAGGGTTCAGGAGGTCTATCTCCGCCGTGCCTGATGACAAATTTCTCGACATCCAGAATCTCGACACCGGTTATGGCCGCAGCCAGGTGCTGTTCGGCGCCACCTTGAGCGTGCCATGGCGCGGCGGGGTCGCCATTCTCGGCCGCAACGGTGCCGGCAAGACCACGCTGATGAAGGCAATCGTCGGCGAATTACCGGTGCTCGGCGGCTCGATCAGCCTCGACGGGCGCGACGTCGGCAAATTGCCGACCGAAAAGCGCATCCGTCAGGGCATCGGTTATGTCCCGCAGGAGCATGCGGTGTTTGCGAAACTATCAGTGCGCGACAATCTCGCGGTCGGCGCGTTGACCAATCGCGACAGCGACGCGGTCGATCGTGTGCTGGAGATTTTTCCGAAACTTGGCCAGCGCCTCGACCAGTTCGCCGGCACGCTGTCCGGCGGCGAGCGCAAGATGCTGGCGATCGGTCGCGCACTGCTGTCGAACCCGAAGATCCTGCTGCTGGACGAGCCGACAGAGGGCGTCTGGATCGGTGTGATCGAAGAGATCACGGAGCGATTGGTCACGCTCGCACAGGAGATCGCGGTCGTCATCGTCGAACAACATCTCGACCTCGCTCTGCGTGTTGCAACGCAAGCCTATGTTCTGGACAGAGGCACGGTCGTCATGGCCGGCGACGCCAGCAAGATCCGCGAAGATTCAAGACTGTTCCAGTTCTTGGCACCGTAGGTGTCCTGTTTGAGCATTGTGTGCTTGTCGGATAAGGTTCCCACGGAACAGCCCTCGCCTTATGGCGTAAAGCTAATGACATCGAGACACGCTGGCGCGAGGATCGGCCGTTCGCGCGATCACCGAAGGATCGATGCGCAGAGAAAAGGGCATGACATGCAAGCGCTGGAGCTTTCCCCGCCTTGGGGCACCGAGAACCTGACAATCGTGGAGCGCCCCGATCCCGTTCCCGGAAGAGGCGAAGTGGTGATCAGGATGCGGGCAATCTCGCTCAATTTCCGGGACACTGCCATCATTGCCAAGGGCGGATACTCGGCTGGCGCTGCCGATGCCCCGCCGATCATTCCGTTCTCTGACGGCTGCGGGATCGTCGCGGCGGTCGGTGAAGGCGTGCGCCGCGTCGCTGTCGGCGACCGCGTCTCGACGCTGTTCTTTCCCAATTGGCAAGCCGGGCCGCCGACGCCGGAGAAACGTGACAGCCCGCTCGGTTCGCCCGGGGCGCCTGGAGCGGCGAGAGAACTCGCGCTGTTTCCGGAGAGCGCAGTCTCCAGGGTACCCGACTATCTGACGGATGAGGAAGTCGCAACGCTCCCTTGTGCCGCACTGACGGCATGGAGGGCGATGTTCGTCGATGCGCACCTCGAGCCCGGCGACACCGTGGTGCTGCAGGGGACGGGTGGCGTCTCGATCTTCGGTTTGCAGTTCGCGCGGGCCGCTGGCTTGCGGACGATCATCACGTCGTCCTCCGACGAGAAGCTCGCGCGAGCCAAAGGGCTCGGCGCGACCCACACGGTGAACTACAAGAGCGATCCCGATTGGCACCGTCGGGTCCGTGAGCTTACCGCCGGCCGGGGCGCGGACTTCATCATGGAAGTCGGCGGGGCGGGAACCTTGATCGAGAGTTTGAAATCAGTGCGCATGGGCGGCCACATCGCGGTGATCGGAGTCCTCACGGATGCGAGCGCCCCGCCGGCCAAGCTGTCCGCCTCGGTGATGATCGCGACGGCGGCGAAGGTGCAGGGTCTGTCCGTCGGCTCCCGCGAGATGTTCGAGGCGATGTGCCGTGCATTGACCCTGCACGGCATCCGGCCGGTGATCGATCGTGTCCTGCCGTGGACCGAGGCGGCGCGCGCCGTCAGGGATATGGCTGGCGGCAGCCACTTCGGAAAGATCGTGCTGACATTCGACAGATGAGGTCGCCTCGTCGGTGAAGTCGTCACGACACCTCCGAAGTCCCGCGATCGGACATTCTTTATGTTGTCTGCCGCGAACCGGCAGCTTTCAGGCACGAAGGTGCGCCGGGGCGGCACCAACTCCGGCTTGTCACTTATTGCCTTGTTCGGCGATGGGGACTTTGTCCCAGGGTCGGTAGTAAAGCGCGCTGCACTGCTCTCGCAGCACGCCTCCGTGGATGGTCAGATCCTCGCGATAAGCTTTGGCGACGAATTCCAGTGTGTCGATATGGCGCGCTTCGAAATACATCTGGTGGACATCGTCACGGCCGGCGCCGTAGACGATCCGTCCGACCTTCGACCAGATCGATGCCATCGTGCACATGCCGCAGGGCTGCAACGTCGTGTAGAGCGTCGCACCGCGGAGTTCTCCGTTCTCGAATTGCCGTCCTGCAGTCCGGATGGCCTCGATCTCGGCATGGGCAACGGCGTCATGGTGGTCCGCGACGTGATTTCGTTCGGAGGCGACGATTTTGCCATCCATGACGATGACGCAGCCGATCGGCGAAAGCGCAGGATCGGCGCCTTGCTCGGTCGCCACCTTGAGCGCTTCGCGCATGAATTGAGCGTCACTATCGAGGTCCATCGTATGGTGCTCCGCGGCTGAGTAATGCTGAACGCGTGAGGGCGCCTCCCGTTCAACGACAAGCCGCATCGGCGCTGCGGTCCAGGCTGCGCGAGGTACATGGGAACCCTCCATGCCCACAACCGTTCTCGGTTCCAGCGAACCCTCCTGTCGCCCCTCCGGGGCGAAACCCACCGGTCCGGTCGGTTCTTGACCCGTGAGGAAATTCAATGCCCCCTGTGCGCGCATCCGAAATCGGCGCTGAGTTGCGTGCCTCGTATCAGCCTTCATCTACAGCGAGTTCGCCAAGCGAATTCGTCCGCGTGCGCGGCGCCAGAGAACACAATCTCAGAAACGTCTCCGTGGATATTCCGCGGAATGCGTTGGTCGTCTTCACCGGCGTGTCCGGATCCGGAAAGTCATCGCTGGCCTTCGGCACGATCTACGCCGAGGCGCAGCGCAGATATCTGGAGTCGGTGTCGCCCTATGCCCGCCGGCTGTTCAACCAGATGTCGATTCCGGAGGTCGATGAGATTGAGGGCCTGCCGCCAGCGGTGGCGCTGCAGCAGCAGCGAGGCTCTCCGACCTCACGATCGTCGGTCGGCAGCGTGACCACGCTATCAAACCTGCTGCGCATGCTCTATTCGCGCGCCGGCGACTATCCGCGCGGGCAGGGCATCTTGTATGCGGAGTCGTTTTCGCCCAACACGCCGGAAGGCGCATGTCCGCACTGCCACGGCATCGGCCGCATCCACGATGTTACCGAGCAATCGATGGTCCCTGATGATACCCTGACCATTCGTGAACGCGCTGTCGCTGCATGGCCAAGCGCCTGGCAAGGACAGAACCTGCGGGACATTCTGGTAACTCTCGGACACGATGTCGACACGCCGTGGCGCAAGCTACCGAAGAAGACCCGGGACTGGATTCTGTTTACCGATGAGCAGCCCACCGTCCCGGTCTATGCCGGCTACACACCCGCCGAGGTGAGGCGGGCGCTCAAGCGCAAGGAGGAGCCAAGCTATCAAGGCACCTTCACCGGCGCCCGTAGATATGTGCTGCAAACCTTCGCCACCACGCAGAGCGCAATGATGAAGCGGCGCGTGGCGCAGTATCTTCAGAGCAGTGACTGCCCGGTGTGTCGCGGGAAACGCTTGAAGCCCGAGGCGCTCTCGGTGAAATTTGCGGGCCTCGATATCGCAGAAATGTCGCAGCTGCCGCTGAAGCGGCTTGGCGACCTGATCCGGCCTTATCTCGATGGCAAACCGGCATCGTCCGTTGATCATCCGGAGAAAGCCCTCGTGATCCGGCGGATCGTTGAGGATGTGGATGCGCGCCTCGCGGTCCTGCTCGATCTCGGTCTTGGTTACCTGACGCCGGACCGTAACACACCGACGTTGTCGCCGGGAGAACTGCAGCGGCTGCGGCTGGCGACCCAGGTCCGCTCCAATCTGTTCGGCGTCGTTTATGTCCTGGATGAGCCATCCGCCGGTCTGCACCCCGCGGATACCGAGGCGCTCCTGCGCGCGCTGGACCGGCTGAAGGCGGCCGGCAACTCGCTGTTCGTGGTCGAGCACGAGTTGGACGTCGTTCGCCACGCCGACTGGATCGTCGATGTCGGCCCCGGTGCCGGCGTACTCGGCGGTGAAGTGCTTTATAGCGGCGAGCCGCAAGGGCTCGCCGCGGTGACGGCATCGCAGACGCGTCGATACCTGTTCAGATCCGACGGTCGCCCGCCGCGCAGGCCGCGGACGTCGAAGGGCTACCTGCAACTGCGCGGCGTGACGCGAAATAATCTCGATCGCCTCGATGTCGATATCCCGCTCGGCGTATTTACTGCGGTGACCGGGATCTCCGGTTCGGGCAAATCCAGCCTGATCAGCCAGTTTCTGGTGGAGGTCGTCGCTGGCGCGCTGGGGCAGCGTCACGACGGTGGAAGCGCTGCGCCGGAAGAGGCCGATCTGCTCGAAGCCGCGGTCGAGACACTGGGCGGCGAGATCGTCGGCCGCCTGGATCGGATCGAGCGGCTGGTGGTGGTCGATCAGAAACCGATCGGACGCACACCGCGCTCGAATCTCGCCACCTATACGGGACTGTTCGATCACGTCCGCAAGATCTTCGCGGCGACGAAGCAGGCCAAGGCACGACATTACGACGCCGGACGTTTTTCGTTCAATGTCGCCAAAGGACGCTGCGAGACTTGCCAGGGCGAAGGGTTGGTCAGCGTTGAATTGCTGTTCCTGCCGAGCGTATATGCACCATGTCCGACTTGTCACGGCGCGCGCTACAATGCCAAGACGCTTGAAATCAAGGTCCGTGCGAAATCCATTGCCGACGTTCTTGCCATGACCGTGGACGACGCCTTTGCGTTCTTCGCTGATGACGCTTCGCTGCGGCGTTCGCTGGGCGTCATCCGCGACGTCGGGCTGGGCTATATCCGGTTGGGACAGTCGGCGACCGAACTCAGTGGCGGCGAAGCTCAACGCATCAAACTCGCCACCGAACTGCAACGGATCCAGCGCGGCGCGACGCTCTACATATTGGACGAGCCGACAACCGGTCTGCATCCGTCCGATGTCGAGAAGCTGATGGCGCAACTGCAAGGGCTCGTGGACGCCGGCAATACAGTCGTCGTCGTCGAGCACGATATGTCAGTAATCGCCGAAAG
>SDZE01000583.1 GCA_004173095.1 Bradyrhizobiaceae bacterium | reverse complement strand
GCCGAGGCGACGTTGAGGATCTTGCCGCGCAGCGGCAGGATTGCCTGGGTCTTGCGGTCGCGCGCCTGCTTGGCGCTGCCGCCGGCCGAGTCACCCTCGACGATGAACAGTTCCGAGCCTTCGGTCGCGGTGTTGGTGCAGTCCGCCAGCTTGCCGGGCAAGCGGAGCTTCTTGACGGCGGTCTTGCGCGAGGTCTCCTTCTCGGCGCGGCGGCGCAGCCGCTCATCGGCGCGCTCCAGCACGAATTCCAGGAGCTTGTTGGCCTGCACGGGATTGCCGGACAGCCAGTGGTCGAACGGGTCCTTGATGGCCTGTTCGACGATCTTCTGCGCTTCGGCGGTGGCGAGGCGGTCCTTGGTCTGCCCCTGGAACTCGGGCTCGCGCACGAACACCGACAGCATGACGGCGGCGCCAACCATGACGTCTTCGGAGGTGATGGACCCGGAGCGCTTGCCCTGGCCGACACGCTCGGCGTGATCCTTGAGACCGCGCAGCATGGCCGAGCGCATGCCCGCTTCGTGCGTGCCACCATCCGGCGTCGGCACCGTGTTCGTGTAGGACGCCATGAAGCCGTCGGCGTCGGCCGTCCAGGCCACCGCCCATTCGCAGGCGCCGTGCGAGCCGTTGCGGCCGGACCGACCGGAGAAGATTTCCGGATGCACCAGCGTGTCGGCATGGATCGCTGCCGCCAGATAGTCCTTCAGGCCGCCGGGGAAATGGAACGTCGCCTCGGCCGGGGTGTCCTCGAGGCCTTTGAGCAGTTCCGGATCGCAGCGCCAGCGGATCTCGACGCCGCCGAACAGATAGGCCTTCGAGCGCGCCATCTTGAACAGCCGCTGCGGCTTGAACGCCGCCTTGGCGCCGAAGATGTCGGTGTCCGGCTTGAAGCGCACGCGGGTGCCGCGGCGATTATGGATCTTGCCGAGTTCCTGCAGCTTGCCCTGCGGGATGCCGCGCGCAAACGTCATCTTGTAGAGCTGCTGGTTGCGCGCCACCTCGACCTCGCAGAGCGAGGAGAGGGCGTTGACGACGGACACGCCGACGCCGTGCAGGCCGCCCGAGGTCTCGTAGACCTTGGAGTCGAACTTGCCGCCAGCATGCAGCGTGCACATGATGACTTCGAGCGCGGACTTCTTCGGGTGCTTGGGATGCGGATCGACGGGGATGCCGCGGCCGTTGTCCGACACGGTCAGGAAGCCGTCGGCGCCGAGTTCCACCTCGATGAAGGTCGCATGGCCTGCCAGCGCCTCGTCCATCGAGTTGTCGATCACTTCGGCGAACAGGTGATGCAGCGCTTTTTCGTCGGTTCCGCCGATATACATGCCGGGCCGGCGGCGGACCGGTTCGAGGCCTTCCAGCACCTCAATGTCGGCCGCGGTGTAGCCCGCTTCCGCGCTGGCAGCCTTCGGCGCCGCCTTGGCAGCAGCCGAGGGTTTCGCGGAGGCGGACCCAAAGAGATCTTTGTCTTTCGGTTTCAATGCCTTGGCCATGTCTTTTGACGTCTTGTCTGAGGTTGCGTCATGGGTGCCATGACGAATCGTTGCTTTGACTATGCCACGGTTGCCGTGGTCATGCGGCGGTGGCGAAGGCACGCCCCGCAGGTCGCGCGGCCGCTGCGTAGCACGATCGCTGCAAAAAACACCATGGCC
>SDZE01000278.1 GCA_004173095.1 Bradyrhizobiaceae bacterium | reverse complement strand
CGGGCTCGGCCTGTTGCGTTTACGGGCTCACCTTCACGTCGCATTTCTATGGCGCGCGTCGCAGTGTCGGCTATGTGCCGTTCAATTCCGAGACGCTGGTGACTGGAAAGCTGTTCGAGGACATCCGCGAGGCCGTGTTCAAGCTCGCTGATCCCGCGCTTTACGACACCATCATCATCACCAATCTGTGCGTGCCCACCGCCTCGGGTGTGCCGCTCGACCTGCTGCCCGACGAGATCAACGGCGTGCGCATCATCGGCATCGACGTGCCCGGTTTCGGCGTGCCGACCCATGCCGAGGCCAAGGACGTGCTGGCGGCGGCGATGCTGGAATATGCCCGCAAGGAAGTGGAGCAGGGGCCGGTGCAGGCGCCACGCGGTGGCCGCAGCGAACGGCCGACCGTGGCTTTGGTCGGCGAGATGTTCCCCGTCGATCCGGTCGGCATCGGCATGATGCTGGAGCCGCTTGGCCTCGCGGCGGGACCGGTGGTGCCGACGCGCGAATGGCGCGAGCTCTATGCGGCACTGGATTGCTCGGTCGTGGCGGCCATTCATCCGTTCTACACGGGGAGCTTCCGCCAGTTCGATCTCGCCGGCCGCAAGATTGTCGGCTCGGCACCGGTCGGTCATGACGGCACCGAAGCTTGGCTCGAATCCATCGGCGCTGCCTGCAACGTGGCGCGCGACAAGATCGATGCGGCCAAGAACAAGGTGCTCCCGGCGATCAAGGCCGCCCTGGCGGCCAAGCCGATCGATGCCCGGATCACCGTGTCCGGCTATGAAGGCTCGGAACTTCTGGTCGCACGTCTGTTAATCGAAAGCGGCGCACGCGTGCCCTATGTCGGCACGGCTTGCCCGCGCACGCCATGGTCGGATCCCGATCGCCTGTGGCTGGAGGCCAAAGGCACCCGGGTTCAATATCGCGCCTCGCTGGAAATGGATCTCGCCGCAGTCGGTGAGTTCAGGCCGGACCTTGCCATCGGCACCACGCCGATCGTGCAGAAGGCCAAGCAGCTCGCGATCCCCGCCCTTTATTTCACCAATCTGATTTCGGCGCGGCCTTTGTTCGGCGTCGCCGGCGCAGGCTCGCTGGCCCAGGTCGTCAATGCCGCGCTGGCCAATCAAAGCCGCTTCGACGAGATGCGCGATTTCTTCGGCGACACCGGCGAGGGCGACAATGCCGGCATCTGGGAGAAGACGCCGACGTCGAATCCGGCGTTCCGCGAGAAGTACAAGAAGCAGATCGACGCCATGGCGAAGAAGCGCAAAGCCGAGGAGATGATCTGATGCTGGTCATCGATCACGATCGCGCGGGCGGTTACTGGGGCGCCGTCTATGCGTTCACGGCGGTGAAGGGCCTGCAGGTCATTATCGACGGCCCGGTCGGCTGCGAAAATCTGCCGGTGACGTCGGTGTTGCATTACACCGATGCGCTGCCGCCGCATGAGCTGCCGATCGTGGTGACGGGCCTCGGCGAGGAAGAGCTCGGCCAGACCGGCACAGAAGGCGCGATGAAGCGCGCCCACAAGACGCTCGATCCGTATCTGCCGGCGGTGGTGGTTACCGGCTCCATCGCCGAGATGATCGGCGGCGGCGTGACCCCCGAGGGCACCAATATCAAGCGTTTCCTGCCGCGCACCATCGACGAGGATCAGTGGCAAAGCGCCGACCGCGCCATCGTCTGGCTGTGGAAGGAATACGGCCCGAAGAAGATTCCCGAGCGCAAACCGCTGTCGCCCGAGGTCAAGCCGCGCGTCAACATCATCGGCCCGATCTACGGCACCTTCAACATGCCGAGCGACCTCGCGGAAATCCGCCGCCTGATCGAGGGCATCGGCGCCGACGTCAATATAGTGTTTCCGCTCGGCAGCCATCTGGCAGACATTCCCAAGCTGGTGAACGCCGACGTCAATGTCTGCATGTACCGCGAATTCGGTCGGCTGTTGTGCGAGGCGCTGGAGCGTCCTTACCTGCAAGCGCCGATCGGGTTGCATGCGACGACGAAGTTCTTGCGCAAGCTGGGCGAGCTGCTCGGCCTGGATCCCGAACCATTCATCGCGCGCGAAAAGCACACCACCATCAAGCCGCTGTGGGATCTGTGGCGTTCGGTGACGCAAGACTTCTTCGGTACTGCGAGCTTCGCCATCGTCGCCAACGAGACCTATGCGCGCGGCGTGCGCAAGTTTCTCGAGACCGAGATGGGGTTGCCTTGCACGTTTTCGTTTGCGCGCAAGCCCGGCGTCAAGCCGGACAACGACGCGGTGCGCACGGCAGTCAACACCACGCCGCCGTTGATCATGTTCGGCAGCTATAACGAGCGGATGTATCTGGCCGAGGCGGGGAGCCGCGCGATCTACATTCCCGCATCATTCCCTGGCGCCGTCATCCGCCGCCATCTCGGCACACCTTTCATGGGATATTCTGGCGCGACTTACCTGGTGCAGGAAGTCTGCAACGCGCTGTTCGATGCGCTGTTCGGTATCTTGCCGCTGGCGTCCGACATGGACCGCGTTGATCCGACACCCGCACGGCTGAATGAAGCAATGGCCTGGAGTGACGAGGCCAAGGCGCTGCTCGATCAGGTGCTCGAAGCGCATCCGGTCTTGATACGCATTTCAGCCGCGAAAAGATTGCGCGACGTTGCCGAGAGCAGCGCGCGGCGTGCCGGCGAAAATCTGGTGACCACGGACTTTGTCTCTCATGCACAGGCGAAACTCAAGGATGGGCAGCCGGCGTGAGCTAAGCAGCAAGATTCACAAGTGATCGCATCTTGTTCGATGCGTCACATATGCGGAGGACGTCTCGATGTCTGATTACGCGCACACTGATCTTCAATCCAAACTGCCGATTCAGCATCGCACGATCGAATCGCGGGCGCTGTATGGGGCCTGCTATCTGCTGTTTCTGGGCCGTGCCGTCGTCAAGCGGATGGCGCCATGGCAACGCCCGTCGGCCTTCGGCGAAACGACACGGCATGAATCGATTTTGAACGAGGCCAGGACGGCGGCCTCCGTGGTCGTCAGTTCATCCTTCATGGGCATGTAGAGCTGGACTGCAGAATTTCGAATTCGCCCGGCCTAGCCGTGCGGACCACCGTCGGATCCTGGTTCTGGATTCGGCGCTCGCTGTCGCCCTCGCTCGGGCGGCGAACGGCCGTAAGGCCATCATTAGGAGGAATACCAAATGAAGGACGGTTCCATATCGGGGCTATCCGAATCCGAAGCCAAGGAATTCCACTCGATCTTCATGACGAGCTTTTTTCTCTTCGTGGCGATCGCAGTGGTAGCCCACATCCTCGCTTGGATGTGGCGTCCATGGCTGCCGGGCCCGGGCGGCTACAAGACGGCGATGGATAGCATCCAGCACTTCGCCACCGCTTCCATGTCCTATCTGACCTGACGGAGATCAAACATGTGGCGTATTTGGCTTCTGTTCGATCCGCGGCGCGCGCTGGTGTTGTTGTTCACGTTCCTGTTCGGACTTGCGATCGTGATCCACTTCATCCTGCTCAGCACCGATCGGTTCAACTGGCTCGAAGGACCGCGCAAGGGACCAGCGAAGACATCGGAGATATCGCTGCCCTACGCACCGCCGGTGATGCCGTCTTGACGGCATGACAACAGGCATTCCGGGGCGGATGGTTGCGGTGTGAGCAGCCGTTCCCCCCGCTCCGGATGCAACCAAGTTCTTGCGACGTGATCAGGATTTGCAAGATCAAACAGCAAGATCAGTCACGCGAACATTTCGAACGGCGACAGTGGAGGACGATCTATGGCCATGCTCAGCTTTGAAAAGAAATATCGCGTTCGAGGCGGCACGCTCATCGGCGGCGACCTGTTCGACTTCTGGGCCGGGCCGTTTTATGTCGGGTTCTTCGGCGTGACCACGGTGTTCTTTTCACTGGTCGGGATCGCGATGATCATGTGGGCCGCAGCACTCGGACCGACATGGAATATCTGGCAGATCACAGTCAATCCGCCGGATGTCGCTTACGGGCTTTCATTGGCGCCGCTGCAGGAGGGCGGCATCTGGCAGATCGTCACCTTCTGCGCGCTTGGCGCATTCGTGTCCTGGGCGCTGCGTGAGGTCGAGATCTGTCGCAAGCTCGGCATCGGCTATCACGTGCCGTTTGCCTTTGGGTTTGCGATCCTGGCTTATGTCTCGCTCGTGGTGATCCGTCCGGTGCTGATGGGATCGTGGAGCTACGGCTTTCCGTACGGGATCATGACGCATCTCGATTGGGTGTCGAACACCGGCTACCAGTACGGCAATTTTCACTACAATCCTGCGCACATGATCGCCATCACGTTCTTCTTCACGACGTGTTTGGCGCTGGCGCTCCATGGCGGGCTGATCCTGTCATCGACCAATCCGGACAAGGGTGAGCCGGTAAAAACGCCGGAGCACGAAAACACGATGTTCCGTGATCTGATCGGCTACTCGGTCGGCACCCTCGGCATCCATCGTGTCGGTCTGTTCATCGCATTGTCTGCCGTCTTCTTCAGCGCGGTTTGCATCGTGATCTCCGGTCCGTTGTGGGCGGAAGGCCAGGCCTGGTCGGAATGGTGGAACTGGTGGCGCAACCTGCCGATCTGGTCGGCCAGCTAAACCGGGCGTCTCACGCGCCGAGAACATCGTCAAGCGAGCAACTTGTCAGGAAATCCGTGCCATGGCTCAGTATCAAAACTTTTTCACCCAGGTGCAGGTTCGTAGCGACCTCTATCCCGGCATTCCGCTGCAGCCCGGCACCTGGATCCGCTCCGGCAAGGGCAGTTTCAATTATTGGCTGGGCAAGATCGGCGATGCCCAGATCGGGCCAGTCTATCTCGGCTTCACCGGCATCGCCTCGATCATCTGCGGCATCGTCGCGATCGAGATCATCGGCCTGAACATGCTGGCATCGGTGAATTGGAATCCGATCGAATTCGTTCGGCAGCTGCCATGGCTTGCGCTGGAGCCACCGAAGCCCGAATACGGCATCAGCATCCCGCCGCTCAAGGAGGGCGGCTGGTGGTTGATGGCCGGCTTCTCATTGACGACGTCGATCCTGCTGTGGTGGACGCGAACCTATCGCCGCGCCCGGGCGTTGGGGATGGGCACCCATGTGTCATGGGCGTTCGCTGCGGCGATCTGGCTCTATCTGGTCCTCGGCTTCATTCGTCCGCTGCTGATGGGCAGTTTCAGCGAAGCCGTTCCGTTCGGCATATTCCCGCATCTCGACTGGACGAACAACTTCTCCATCACCCACGGCAATCTGTTCTACAACCCTTTCCACATGCTCTCGATCGTTTTCCTGTATGGCTCGGCGCTCCTGTTCGCGATGCATGGCGCAACGATCCTGGCCGTCAGCCGCTACGGCGGCGAACGCGAGATCGAGCAGATCGTCGATCGCGGCACGGCATTGGAGCGCGCGGCGCTGTTCTGGCGCTGGACCATGGGTTTCAACGCAACCGCAGAGTCGATTCACCGCTGGGCCTGGTGGTTCGCTGTGCTGTGTCCGCTCACGGGCGGCATCGGAATTCTGCTGTCCGGTACCGTTGTCGATAACTGGTTTGACTGGGGCGTCAAGCACGGTCTCGCCATGCCTCGATAGGCGCTATCAGATACGGTTCTGACGCAACAACGCATGTTCGCAGACAACGATCATATCGCCTCACTTGGACGGACGCTGACGATCGGAGGACTTGTTTTTGTTGGAGGGCGTTTACCCTGTCGCAGGTGTTCAAATCTCCGAAGGAGTCGCTCGGCGATCTCGGTGCACAGGCCGCTGCGAAATTGATAGCTGCTGCGGCCGATGTCGCAGTGGTGATCGATGGGCGGGGCGTGGTCCGGGATGTGGCGTTCAACAAGGACGAGCTATCGCTGGAGCTCGATGGCCGTGGCCGCTGGCGCGGATCAAAGCTGGCGGAAATCGTAACGGCCGAGACCCGTTCCAAGATCAACGAACTGCTGCAAGATGCAACAGACGGCAAAGCGTCTGCCTGGCGGCAGGTCAATCATCCATCATCGGTCGGCGTGGATGTTCCGGTTCTTTATACGGCCGTCAATATCGGCCGCGACGATCGCTTTGTACTGGTCGGTCGCGATCTCCGCCAACTCGCCACCATGCAGCAGCGATTGATCAGCGCGCAGCAATCGATGGAACGCGACTACGTTCGGCTGCGCCACGCCGAGACCCGCTATCGTCTGCTGTTTCAGGTGTCAGCGGAGGCCGTCATGATGATTGACGCGCAGACGACGGGCATCATCGACGTCAACCCGGCGGCGATCAGCTTGTTGAACCAAGCAGGACCGCAACTGATTAAATCCAGCTTCACTAGTCTGTTCGATCCTGCGGATGTCCCGGCCATCGAGAACTGTCTTTCCGATATTCGTGCAACCGGACGCGACGGCAGCATCCGTGTGCGACTCGCCGGAAACAGGCGCGCGTGCCAATTGGCGGCGTCATTGTTTCGTCAGGAGCGCGCATCGCTGCTCCTCGTGCGGCTGTCCGACCAAGAGTCGGCCTCCGATCGTGCGGCCGTGTCGGCAGCCGCGCTGTTATCGAGCTACTTCGACACTGCGCCCGATGCAACGGTGATCACGCGCGATGACGGCACCATCATCAAGGTCAATGGTGCCTTTCTGGAGATGGCTCAATTGAGCCACGAAGAACAGGTGCGTGGTGAAAGCCTCGATCGCTGGCTTGGCCGGTCGGGCGTCGATTTCGGTGTGCTGCTCGCCAATCTCAAACAGAGCGGCACCGTCAAGATGTTTGCGACGCTCCTCCGAGGGGCCTTTGGCGCGACCGTCGATGTGGAAGTGTCTGCGGTATCTGTCACGCATAGTGACGACAAGAAGCGCTTCGGATTTGCCATTCGCAACGTCGAGAAGCGGCTGTCCGGCGCGATCGCGTCTTCGCCGGAGATGCCGCGCTCGATCGCGCAGCTTACCGGCATGATCGGCCGCGTGCCGCTGCGCGATCTCGTGCGTGAGACCACCGATGTGATCGAGAAACTGTCCATCGAGGCGGCGCTGGAATTGACCGGTGATAACCGCGCGTCGGCCGCCGAGATGCTCGGCCTCAGCCGCCAGAGTCTGTACGTCAAGCTGCGCCGCTTTGGTCTCGCCGAACCGGCGGCAGAGGAGGGCGCCGATGATGAGTGATGTGATCCCGACCAGGGTGGCCCGGCGCCCATCGCCCGCCGTGGTGCTGGAGTTGCTCAAGCCCATCACGTGGTTTCCGCCGATGTGGGCGTTCATCTGCGGCGTGGTGTCGTCCGGCGAATCCTGGAGCGCGCGCTGGCCGATGATCGTCGCCGGCATCCTCCTCGCAGGTCCGATGGTGTGTGCCACCAGTCAGGCGGTGAATGACTGGTATGATCGGCATGTGGATGCAATCAACGAGCCGCAGCGCCCGATTCCCTCGGGCAGGATCCCCGGACGATGGGGGCTCGCCATTGCCATAATCTGGACCATGCTGTCGCTGTTGCTGGCGTCCACTCTGGGCGTCTGGGGCTTCACCGCCGCCGTGATCGGTCTGGTGCTGGCTTGGGCCTATAGCGCGCCGCCGATCCGTCTGAAGCAGAACGGCTGGTGGGGCAATGCGGCCTGCGGTCTCTGCTACGAGGGGCTGCCATGGTTCACCGGCGCTGCCGTGATGACCGCATCGGCGCCGGACTGGCGCATCTGCGTGATTGCGTTGCTCTACAGCATCGGTGCGCACGGCATCATGACGCTGAACGATTTCAAATCGATCGAAGGCGACACCCGTATGGGCGTCAATTCGTTGCCGGTGCTGCTCGGCGCGCCGATGGCCGCGCGTTTCGCCTGCTGGGTGATGGCTGTGCCGCAGCT
>SDZE01000305.1 GCA_004173095.1 Bradyrhizobiaceae bacterium | reverse complement strand
TGCGCGACGAATACGAGCACTACGCGGTGTCGCTGTAGCGCCGAGGACGTGCTAGCGCGCTGCCACGATCTCCCGCATCAGCGGCTTTGACCCTTCCAGAAACACGCGAACGGCATCGCGCACGATGTCATCCAGTTGCTCCGGCGTCGGCGTTTCATACACGAAGCGGCGGATCGCCATATAGAAGATGCGACCATGTAGGCCCCAGAACATTTCCACTTCGCGTTCCGACAGCGGCACCTTGCTGCTCGGCGGCAGCTTGAGGTCGTGGCGCAGCTCGCGGCAGGCCGGCTCGATGATCTGCTCGCGCACGATCTGCAGATAACGCTTGGTGATGTCGAACGACTTCATGCCGGAGAACACGAAAATCCTGACCCAGTTATATTCGAACACCTGCTGCACATATTCGAGATAGAACTGCGACAGCCGCGCCTGCAGCGGCATCGTGCGATCCTGGATCAGCCCGGCCCATGTCGGGGACCAGCGGCTGAGATAGATCTCTTCATAGACGCGCTCGATCAGCGCTTCCTTGCTGGGAAAGTGGCGATAGATCGCCGAATGGGTGATGCCCATCCGCTTGGCAAGTTCGCGCGTCTGCCCGCCAAACCCTTGTTCGGCGAAGAACTTGATCGCTTCATCGAGGATGAGACGCTCGCGCTCGGCGGCGCGCATGTTGCGGCGCGGCGGTTTTTCCGCAGTTTTGACGGGCTTTTTGACCATATGCATTTCGATTTGCTTGTGACTGAATATCGCAATCCGAAAAAGAGACCAAATGGTCATTTCTCTTGACCAGCCGAAATGGGCGTGGTCTAGATTTAAGACCAAATGGTCACAAACTTGGTGTCCGTAAGAGTTTTCGGGGGATACGTTGAAGGCGAGGGCGTTCAACTATGTCAGGGCTTCCACGCTGATGGAGGCGCTGGATGCGTATGAGCAGGCCGGCAGCGACGCGAGTTACATCGCAGGCGGCCAGAGCCTGGTGCCGGCGCTCGCCTTGCGTTTGCAGGCGCCCGATGTGCTCATCGACATCGCGCACATTCCCGATCTTCGCGGCATCGAACTCAAGGGCAACTGGCTGCGCATCGGCGCGCTGACGCGTCATGCCGAGGTGCTCGCCGATCCGTTGATCCGCCAGCACGCGCCGCTCTATAGCGACGCCGCACCGCATGTCGCGCATCCCGCGATCCGCAACAAAGGCACGCTCGGCGGCAGCATTGCGCATGCCGATCCCGCCTCGGAATTTCCGGCGATGACGCTGGCGCTCGGCGCCGAGCTTGAAATTGCCAATCGCAACGGCACCCGGCGCGTGCCGGCGGACGCGTTTTTCGTCGATCTGTTTCAGACCGCCATCGAGCCCGGCGAATTGCTGGTTGCCATCCATGTGCCTGTCGTGAACGCCAATCATCGCTGGGCTTTTCACGAACTCGCGCGCCGCCGCGGCGATTACGCGCTGGTGGGCTGCGGCGTTCTGGCCGAGATCGTCGATGGTGCAGCCGCTGACATGGGGATCGTCTTCTTCTCGGTGGGCAACACACCGCTGCGCGCCCGCAACGCGGAACAGGCGTTGATCGGGCGGCCCCTGAATGAGGAGACCATCGCGGCAGCCCAGGCTGCCGTTGTTCTCGATCTCGATCCGCCGGAGGATGACACCGTGCCGCCGGCCATGCGACGCCATCTCGCCCGGGTGGTGCTCGGTCGTTTGCTCGGTGATATCGCGAGGCAAGCACCATGAGCGATCTCGTTGACGTCACCATGAACGTGAACGGCAGCGACGTGTCGCATCGTGTTCCGGCACGGACGACGTTGGCCGATTTCCTGCGCCAGACGCTGGAACTCACCGGCACGCATACGGGCTGCGAGATGGGCGTCTGCGGTGCATGTCTCGTGCTGCTCGACGGGCGCGTCGTGCATGCCTGTCTGTCCTTCGCCGTGCAGGCGAGCGGTTCGGCCGTCGAGACCGTCGAGGGTCTGAGCGAGCGTGCGGCGATCGCCGATCTGCAGGAGGCGTTTCATCAGCGCAATGCGCTGCAATGCGGCTTCTGCACGTCGGGCATGCTGATGACTGCCTACAGCCTGCTGTCGCAGCCCGGCGTTCCCACGCGGGATGACATCCGTGACGCGTTGTCCGGCAATTATTGTCGCTGCACCGGCTATGAGGCGATCGTCGATGCGATCGAGACCACGGCGCGAAATCGCGCCGAAGCAACGGCGCGGAAGGAGATCGACGCATGAGTGCGATCACCTCGCTGGATCGTCCGAACTCCTATATCGGCCGCTCGGTGCCGCGGCCGAATGCCAAGCGGCTGCTGGCCGGCCGCGGCCGCTATGTCACCGACATCGTGCTGCCGCGCATGCTGCATGTCGCTTATGTGCGCAGCCCCTATGCTCATGCGCGGATTGTCGCGATCAACGCCGACGAGGCACGCGCGGCGCCGGGCGTGCGTCTCGTCGCCACCGGTGAGGATCTGGCCAAACTCTGCACGCCATGGGTCGGCACCATGGATCACTTCAAGGGCATGAAGTCGCCGCCGCAGCTGCCGCTGCCGATCGACAAGGTGGTGTGGGCCGGGCAGGCGGTGGTGGCCGTTGTCGCCGACACACGCGCATTGGCCGAAGATGCCGCCGAACTCATGGCCATCGAATTCGATGAACTGCCGGCCGTCGTCGATATCGACGCGGCGCGCGATCCCGATGCGCCGGTGATTTCGCCAGAGCTCGGCAGCAATCTCTGCTTCCACGGCAAGATCGACACCGGCGGTGTCGAGGAGTTTTTCGCTGGCGCCGCGCATGTGGTGGAAGAGGAATTCCTGTTCGGCCGGCATACTGCCGTCACCATGGAGCCGCGCGCGATCATCGCCGACTACGACGCCAGCGAGCCCAAGCTGACGGTGCATCATGCAACGCAGACGCCGTATCAGTTCCAGGACATCTATGCGCGTCACTATGGCATTCCCGAAGCCTGCGTGCGTGTGATCGCACCGGATATCGGCGGCTCCTTCGGCATGAAGCTGCACATGTATCACGAGGACATGGCCGTGGTCGGCCTCAGCATCATGCTGGGACGTCCGGTGAAATATGTCGCCGATCGCATGGAATCTTTCGTGTCCGATATCCATGCGCGCGATCACCGCGTCCGCGCGCGGATGGCGGCGGATGCCGACGGCAACATTCTCGCCATGGACGTCGAGGACGTTACCGGCATCGGGGCCTTCTCGGCCTATCCGCGCACCAGTGTCGTCGAGGGCAATCAGGTCTATCGCCTGATGGGCGCGCCCTACACTTTCAAGAATTATCGTGCCGATCTGCAGGTCGTGTTCCAGAACAAGGTGCAGATGAGCCAGTATCGCGCCGTCGGCCATCCCGTGGCCTGCACGGTGACCGAGCGGCTGGTCGACATGATCGCCGCAAAAACGTCGCGCGATGTGTTCGATATCCGCAGCGGCAATCTCATTCCGGACGACGCCTATCCCTGCGCGTCGCCGACCGGCTACAAATTCGAGTCGCTGTCGCATCACGCCTGTCTCGCGAAGATCCGCGCGCTAATGGATTACGATGGCCTGCGTGCCGAACAGGCCGCGTTGCGCAAACAAGGCATCCATCGCGGCATCGGCATTGCCAGCTTCGTCGAGATCACCAATCCCAGCCCGGCCTTCTACGGCGTCGGCGGCGTCAGGATTTCGTCGCAGGACGGCGCCATCCTGAAGATCACGCCATCCGGCGATGTGCGCTGCCTGATCTCGATCACCGAACTCGGGCAGGGCACCGAGACCATTGTCGGCCAGATCGTGGCCGAACATCTCGGCGTCGATCGCGAGCGCATCAAGGTTATCACCGGCGATACCGAAACGACGCCGCATGGCGGCGCGACCTATGCCTGCCGCGGCGCCGGCATCGGCGGCGAGACGGCGTTGCAGGCAGCAAAGAAACTGAAAGCCAATGTGCTCGCCGTGGCCGCGGCGATTCTGCAGGACGAGCCGGACAGGCTCGACATGGAAGCCGGCTGGATCGTCGATGCGGCCAGCCGCCAGCAGCGCATCGAACTCGCCGAGATCGCGCGCATCGCCTATTTCCGCTCCGACACGCTGCCGCCGGGGACGCAGGCGCAACTCTCGGTCGCGCATCACTATGCGCCGGAGGGCTATCCGTTCGCCTTCACCAATGGCGTCCAGGCCTGTCATCTCGAACTCGATGTCGAGACCGGCTTCGTGAAGATACTGAAAATGTGGGTAGTCGAGGATTGCGGCCGGGTCATCAATCCGTTGCTGGTGGATGAGCAGATCCGCGGCGGCGTGGTGCAGGGGCTCGGCGCGGCGTTCTTCGAGGAATGCACCTATGGCGACAGCGGCCAGCTCACCAATGGTTCGCTCGCCGATTACCTCGTGCCGATGGCCGTCGAGATGCCGGATATCGTGGTCGCCCATGTGGAGACGCCGACGCAGGACACCGAGCTAGGCGCCAAGGGCGTTGGTGAAGCCGGCACGGCAGCGGCATCGGCGGCGGCGATGAACGCGATCAACGATGCGATGTCGCCATTCGGGGCAACCATCGCGCAGGTGCCGATGACGCCTGCCCGTATTCTGAAGGCACTTGGACATATCTGATCAACAAAGTGAAAAGCAGGGAGGGAGCACATGACCAACAACAACCGAAACTCGAACCGTTTCACCATTTCCCGTCGCCACATGCTGGCGGCACTCGGCACTGGTGCCGGCGTCATGGCGATGCCGTGGATCGCACGCGCAGCGGATGACAACATCCGCATCGGTTTCCCGACGCCGCTGACCGGCCCGTTCGCCGCGGAAGCCAAGGATCAGGTCAAGAGTGCCGAGCTCGCGATCAAGCAGATCAACGACAAGGGCGGCATCAATGGCCGCAAGGTCGAATTGCTGGTGCGCGACGACAAGCTGAATGGCGGCGAAGCCGCGACCCGCACGCTCGAGCTGATCGAGAAGGACAAGGTCCACGCGATCGTCGGCTCGCTGTCCAGCGCCGTGCAGCTCGCCGTCAACGAAGTCACCCGCGCCCGCGGCGTGCTCTATGTCTCGATCAGCCAGTCCGACACCATCAATGAGGTGAAGGATTTCAGCAAATACACCTTCCACGAAGCGTTGAACCCGACCATGACGACGGCCGCCGTGGCCCGTCACAGCTTCAAGAAGGGCATGAAAGTCGCGCATCTGGTTGCCGACTATGCCTATGGCCATGAAATGCTGCGCGGCTTCAAGCGCGCGCAGGCGGCGATCGGCGCCGAGACCGTCGGCGAGATCATGCACCCGTTCGGTGCCGCCGATTATTCCACCTTCATGCCGCGTCTGCGCTCCATGCGTGCGGACATCCTGTGCATCAGCAATTTCGGTCGCGACCAGGCCAATTCGATCAAGCAGGCGGTGGATTTCGGCCTCAAGCAGAATTCCAAGATCGTGGTGCCGGTGCTGCTGCACAATCAGCGTCTCGCGGTGGCGCCCGAGGTGTTCGAAGGCGTCGTCGGCGGCTCGAACTTCTATTGGGGTCTCGAAAGCACCGTGCCGTCGGCCAAGGCGTTCAACGACGCCTATCGCGCGGCCAATGGCGGCGCCATCCCCACCGACTACGGCGCCTATGGCTATACCGGCGTGATGTCGCTGCTGCAGGCGATGCAGGCGGCGGGCGGCACCGACACCGACAAGGTGATCGCAGCACTCGAAGCGCTGAAATACGACGTCGCCAAGGGCCCGCAATATTATCGCAAATGCGATCATCAGTCGGTGCAGTCGGTGCTCGTCCTCGAGTCCAAGAAAAAGGCCGACATGAAGGGCGACAGCGATCTGTTCAGCATCGTCGGCAATGAAGCGCCATCGGAGGAGGTGCTGCGCACCTGCACCGAACTCGGCTTCCCCACCTAAGCGAAGGCACGCGCCGTCCATGGATACAGAACTCATTCTGATGCAGCTCTTCTCGGGAGTTGCCCTCGGTGCCATCCTCGTGATCACCGCGCTCGGTCTGTCGATCATTTTCGGCATGATGGGCGTGGTGAACTTCGCGCATGGCGCCCTGTTCATGGTCGGCGCCTATGCCGGGCTGTGGGTCGCCTCTCTCACCGGCAGTTTCTGGTGGGGGCTGCTGGTCGCCCCCATCATGATCGGCGTGTTCGGCATGCTGATCGAATTCGTTCTGATCCGGCGGCTCTATGGCCGCTCCATCGATGATCCGTTGCTACTCACTTTCGGCCTCAGCTATGTGCTGGTCGAAGGCGTGCGCATCGTGTTCGGCAGCGACGGCATTCCGTTCCCGACGCCGTCGCAGCTCACCGGCGTGGTCGATCTCGGCGTCGGCTTCTTCCCGATCTATCGCATCTTCGTGGTCGGCCTCGTTTGCGCGGTCGTGGTGCTGCTCTGGCTCGGCCTGGAGAAAACCAAGTTCGGCCTGATCGTGCGGGCCGGCTCGCGCGATCCCACCATGATGCGCGTGCTGGGTGTCGATATCAGCAAGGTCTGGCTCGCGGTGTTCGGCCTCGGCGTCGGGCTCGCGGCGCTCGGCGGCGTGCTCGCCGGGCCGATGCGGTCGGTCAATCCGGAGATGGGCGCGCTGGTGCTGGCGGAGGCTTTCGTGGTGACGGTCATCGGCGGCCTCGGCTCGCTGGTCGGCGCCATCATCGCCGGCCTCGTGGTCGGCGTGGTCATCAGCATGACCGCGCTGTTCGCGCCGGAAATGGCGACCATCGTGATGTTCGCACTGATGGCCATCGTGCTTCTGATCCGGCCGCAGGGCCTGTTCGGCAAACTCGCGTAACGGAGCCCATCATGAATTCCTCCTCCGTTGTCGCTCCGTTGCCTGCCGCTGCGCGAAAGCCTGCGGGTCTCAAGGCTGCCTTGACCAAGTATCGCGTCCCGCTGTCGATCCTCGCGCTGTGCATCCTGCCGTGGTTGCTGCCGTCGAAGGCGCTGGCGGTCAATGTGCTGATCTATGGCGTCGTCTGCGTCGGTTATAATCTGCTGTTCGGCTACACCGGCCTGCTGTCGTTCGGCCACGCCGCCTTCTTCGGCGCCGGTGCCTACATCACCGGCATCGCCATCGGCCAGTTCGGCGTGCCCTGGTATCTCGCGGTGCTGATGGGCATTGCCGGCGGTGCGGTGCTGGCCTTCATCATCGGCGGCATGTCGACGCGGACGCGCGGCATTTATTTCTCGATGGTCACGCTCGCGCTGGCGCAGCTGGTCTATTACGTCGCGCTACAGACGCCGAGCTGGACCGGCGGCGAGAATGGCTTGCGCGGCTTCACGGTGAACAAGATCAACCTGTTCGGCTTCGACATCAATTTTCTCGACCCGGTCAACAAATACTACGTGCTGATGGTGTTTGCGGCGCTTGCCCTGTGGCTGGTGTCGCGCATCCTCAATTCGCCGTTCGGCGCCGCCATCGAGGCGATCCGCGAGAATGAGCGCCGCGCCCGCACCTGCGGTTACGACGTCGAGCGCACCAAGCTGCTGGCGTTCACCCTATCCGGCACCATCTGCGCGCTCGGCGGCACCATGTCGGCGCTGCATCTCGCTTTCGTGCCGCTGGAGTCGATGCACTACCTCACCTCCGGCATGATCGTGATGATGACACTGCTCGGCGGTGCCTCGAGCTTCTTCGGTCCATTCATCGGCGCGCTGGTGTTCCTGCTGATGGAAGACGTGTTCTCACTGTGGACGTCGCACTGGCAGATCATCGTCGGCTCGATCTTCGTGCTGTTCGTCCTGTTCCTGCCCAAGGGCATCTGGGGCACATTTCTGTCGAGGGTCGTCCGATGAGTGCGCCGCTGCTCGCCGTCGAAAATGTCGGGATGAAATTCGGCGGCTTCGTCGCGCTGCAGGGCGTGACGA
>SDZE01000161.1 GCA_004173095.1 Bradyrhizobiaceae bacterium | reverse complement strand
GAGAGTGTCGTCGATATTCTCAACCGCTATTTCGATTGTCAGGTCCCCGCGATCCTGCAACACGGCGGCGAGGTCCTGAAATTCATGGGGGACGGCCTGCTCGCGGTGTTTCCGGTCGCTGATGGCGAGGACGATCTGCCCATTGTCTGCGGCCGCGTGCTGGAGGCCGCTCGCGCCTCCTGCGCAGCCGTCGCGAAATTGAGCTGGGCCGGGACGGATCTGATCGAGGAGCGATTCCGCTTCGGCCTGGCGCTGCATGTGGGCAAAGTTCTGTACGGCAATATCGGCGGCGGCGACCGTGTCGATTTCACCTGTATCGGACCAGCGGTGAACCTCGCTGCGCGGCTGGAGAAGATCGCCGGACGGCTCGGGCGCACCGTGGTGGCGTCGTCGGCCTTCGCCAGCGCAAGCAACGGAGACTGGGCGGATCTCGGCGAGTTTCCCATCGCGGGCTTCGCGCGCGCCGAGCGCGTCTACGGGCTGGTCGAGGAAGCGGCGGCCGGCGCTTCGGCTATTCTTCCGGCTCCGTCGTGAACAGCAGCGGATAGCCCTTGGCGCGGCCGGCATCCGTCGCCCGCGTCGCCTTGGTCTCCGCGATGTCGCGCGCGAATACAGCGACCACGCAGACGCCGCGCTGATGCGCTGTGAGCATGACTTTCGCCGCCTGCTCCTCACCCATCCGAAATTCGGCCTTCAGCACCCGCACGACGAATTCACGCGGCGTGAAGTCGTCGTTGACGAGAATGACCTTGTACAGTTTCGGCCGTTCGAGCTTCGGCTTCGCTTTGGTCTGTGGCTTGATCGTGCTGTCGGGCATGGCTTTTCAGGGACTCGGGCGTCGGGGCGCGCTCTGGACGGATATAATAGCGCCGCCGGTCGCTGTCGATGCGCCGACTGTACTGACTTGATTGTGAAGGACTCCCGCGGTTCCCGCTTTGCGCTTCGTGAATTGCGTGTCACCATCGAGTCACAACGGGAGGGCCGCAATGCGCTGGTGTGTCTCGATTGGAGCGGTATTCGTCGCCGGCGCCTTGCTCGGCGGTGACGTGGCGAGCGTGGCCGCCACCGGGTTGCGGCCGCAGCTTGCCCAGAGCAAGCCCGATCCCGTCGTGGATGTCGAACTCGTCCTTGCGGTGGATGTCTCTTATTCGATGGACATGGACGAGCTGGCGATCCAGCGCGAGGGCTATGCTCAGGCCATCGTCTCCAAGGAATTCCTGGCCGCACTCAAGAGTGGGCCCAATGGCAAGATCGCTGTCACCTATTTCGAATGGGCCGCCGCCAGCGACCAGAAGGTCATCATTCCCTGGCGCGTCATCGACGGCCCCGAATCCGCGGATGCGGTCGCCGCCGAGATCATGAAGACGCCGATCCGCAGGGCCTCGCGCACCTCTATCTCGGGCGCCATCAACTTCGCCATGCCGCTGTTCGACGAAAACAGGTTGCATGGCATACGCCGCGTCATCGACATTTCCGGCGACGGCCCCAACAACAATGGCAGCCCGGTCACCGTGGCGCGTGATGCGGCGGTGGAGACCGATCAAGGAGCGCGACAAGTTCAAGGAAGCGATCCGCACCAAGCTGGTGATGGAGGTTGCAGGTATCGCGTTGCCTTACGCCAAAATCATTCCAGCTGCTGCCCGCGAGCCGCGGGTGAACTGCATGGTTGGCGAGAAGATCTGGCAGGATCGCTGGGGGCGATAAATGCCGCCGGTTGCCTGTCGGCACCTGGCCTGATCTGCGCTGTTCGGACTAGATCTCGAAACTCTGCCCCGGCTTCAGTGCCAGAAATCTGTCCATCGGCAACTGCGCCGCGGCCATCGCCGCTGTCAGTCCCTGGGCCGGCGCATCGATCGCCTCATGGGTGAGCTGAAACGTTGAGTGATGGCTCGCGATTGCCTGCTGAGCGCCGCAGTCGGCCAGCGCCTTGACGGCATCTTCCGGGTTCATGTGCTGGTCCTTCATGAACCAGCGCGGCTCATAGGCGCCGATCGGCAGAATCGCGAGACGGATGTCGCCATGCTTCTCGCGCACGCGGCGGAAGTGTCCGCCGTCGCCGTAGCCGCTGTCGCCGACGATGTAGAGCTTGCCGGCCGGTGTCTCCAGCACGAAGCTCGCCCACAGACACTTGTTGCGGTCCCATAGGCCGCGCGCGGTCCAGTGCCGGGTCGGCAC